>CAZMQE010000019.1:5443-15046 GCA_964568115.1 uncultured Anaerolinea sp. | reverse complement strand
GTTGTAATCCACTTTAGGGAAGATGGTCAATTTGCCGCCGACGGTAGCATCCACTACTTCACGTCCGGCTTTGCGATAAGCTTCGCGTGCAAAGGTGTATCCGATCTCGGAGGTATCCAGATCGGGTAGTTGCCATTTTATGCCTTTGCCAAAGTAACGTGGATCAAAATGGTTGGGGTCATCGCCGCTTGAAACAACGGTCTTATTGGCTTGACCTTTATCAGTGAAGTTGTGATCCACACCAATGAGGATCGCTTTTTCGATACCCATGTGAAACGCAACCTGCAATGCGAGGTTGGTAACGGTCGCGCCTTCCCAGACCCTGCCACGCGCATCACCGGCAAAACGCGGACCGGTATAGGTGGTGTACACAAAGGTTGGCAATTGGTTAATTGGTAATTGATCGGAAAAATGCCGATGTGAACGCCATGCAATAAATTTTGGAAGTGTGAGTGTGTTGATATCATCCACGAACTGTTCAACGACAAGGTCATTCGTGATGCAAAGATACGTGGCAGAAAATCCAAGTTCAGGAAATGCCAGATAAAAACGGTTCATGCAAAAAGTAATTTCATTACGCAACTTACCAAGATCAGTCTGCTTCAGGCTGGGACCATTGCCAATGATAAAGGCGCGTTTGCCTTTGTGAATGTCCTTCATCTCAGCGAGACGCTTGATACTCTCACGCCGCCAGGGATGCAGATACGCATCGGGCAATTCCGGGATGCGGCGAAACGCGTCATAGGTATCGCGCGTAAAATGCCAAACGGATTGTGGAATGATCTTTTTTAGGGTTTGTTTCATGCAGGCAGAAATTCCTTACGAGCGATGAGTAGGAAAGCCAGCGTTATCAGGTTAAGCAACACGAAGAGCAGGTCAGCCAGACCGAATTGATCAAAGATCGTAGGAAGAATGTTGCCAGCCAGCACAATGATCGATAAAAAGAATATCAGCTTCGTGCGCCTATTCAATAGCAACCCACAAAACAACATCGCTACCGCATCAACAAACATCATAACGGCATAGAAAATGTACAAAGCCGTACGATCAGGATTGGTTCCAATACGCAAAAGGGATCCAACCCCAAGCACAACCAGAATCACAAAAGTAAACAGGAAGAAATAACGCGCCAATTGAAATGCTGATAGTTTCATCTTATTCCGTACTTAGTCGCGCCGTTGCGCCGCCATCCACCACCAGGGCTTGCCCGGTCATAAAGGATGACTGCTCATTATCCGCAAGGAAGTAAATGGCATGCGCGATCTCCTCGGGCGTGCCAACCTTGCCGCTGACGGTCTTACGCGCCAGATTATCGAGACGTTCTTGAATATCGCCGTGCCCCACATGCCCGCGACCAAGTCCTGCGCGCAGCATGGGTGTATCCACGGCGCCTGGCAGAATGGCATTGACACGGATATTATCCGGCGCGAACTCGATCGCCATGGCACGTGTGAGCGCCAGCAAACCACCCTTCGAGGCGGCATACGCAGCAATATTTGCCGAGGTTTGGATCGCATGCACCGACGAAACATTTACCACGGCTCCGCCTCCCGCTGCTTTCATCAACGGATGCGCCAGTTTTACAAACAAGAACACCGAGCGCAAATTAGACGCCATCACCGCATCCCATTCTTCCACGGTTGTATCTACCAAAGGCTTTGCCACTTGCACTGCGGCATTGTTCACCAGCACATCCAAGGTAGGGTGAAAATTCGTCACCTCTTGAAAGATCACTTCCACAGAAGCTGGTTGCGAAATATCAGCTTTGACGAAATGTCCATGCGCTGGGAAACCATCGCCAAAATCAGAACGGTCCACGCCGATCACGCGCCAGCCTTTAGCTGCAAAGTGATACACGCAGGCGCGCCCAATTCCGCCGCCGACCCCAGTAATAAGAACTGTCTTATCTATATTCATGGTGTGTCCGGACAAGTGTTAGGTACCAATTGAAAATCATTACGGCTCTCCGATTGCGAAAAGAAACTTTTATCTTCCAACAACGGTAATTTTTGATCAAAATACGAATTCAAAACGACCCGGAAGGAATTGACCGGGGAGATCGAAGGATACAATACTTTATCCATTTGTATGCCGGGTAAATAATAAGCATTTAGGATCGGCATTCTATATCTTGGATCTACAGTGATATCGTACAATGGACCATGGTCACCCTGAATAATAATGATGGGTGGCGTATCTGATTTTTCAATCAAAGCATCCACGACCTTCAAAATTTCCGCATTAACGAATTTAACCTGGTCTACATACGCAGCTTTGACTTCCTTATCAGTTGCATTCTTGGCATCATACGCAGGTATCTCACCATCTGGACCAAAGGTATAGGGAAAATGCGGTACAACGAGGTGCGCAAACACAAATTTCTTATCTTTCCGGTAGGGTAGTTCTTTCAAATTATCCAGCAGGGAAAAAACGCGCAGCCTTCGTAAATCCTTATGTGAGTCCGCTGTCTGATTGACCAGCTTATAGTCATACGCAACTCTTGCCACGGTCGTATTTAGAAAAAGGTCTTCAAACTCGCTCAGTGCCGTAATGGGATGCTGATATGTAATGTATAAATCCGCGTCGGTCCATTCTGTAAACGCCCACCCCGTCGGAAAAGCAACAATATCATAACCTCGCGCCTCAAAAAACGAGCGGACTGCACTATATTTAATTAATGCAAAACGGTCATTAATATTCAACGCATCAAGGTAATCATAATTCAGCGATGACGGCAGAGAGAAATTTGTGTACCCATAGTTGCTTTGGCTGCAATCACCAACATAAAATCCCCGTGTTCGGAGAGCGGTTATAAATTCATGATTGTCGTACCCGAGCAGGCTTCGAAAAACATCTTCGCGCCCATAAGCATCCAGGATAATGTAATATACATCCGGCTTGTTTTGATCTATAACCGTCGTCTGGGTCAATTCCTGTCTTGCGCGGTCTGCCACTTTTTGTTGCCAGGTAAACGAGACGATCGTAAAAGTTGGGTAAATCAACAACCAGATCGAGAGCAAGTTCAAGCCCAGAGTGAACCTTTCAGGGCTACGCACCTTTCGGACAACAAAAAAAAACAAGAAGATAAACAATAAACCAAATACTGGCAATAAAGTCCGATGTCTAAAGATCGAAACGTTTTTGAAAGTCACATCTTCAAGCAGGTTGTATATTTGTCCATATAAAAAAAGAGGCGCAATGATCGTCAAAGTTGCAAGGGCAGAGCGGCTCTGATCGCCAAGAATTCGATTCAGAGTGAAATAAAGGATTACACCAAAAAAAAATGAAGCCAGTAATGGACGGACAATAACGTCCAATGAAATCTCACGAATATTAAATGCAGCCAGTGAGAGCACAGGAAATATTGAAAATAGAATCGGGTACAAATTCCACTTCTTAAACATTGAACCTCTCGTTCAAATCGGTCGCTGAAATGCCCAAGCCCTCCAGGAGATTCCTGATCGTATTCCAATGGACGCGCTCCCAAGCCGTCGGGCTGGAATTGGAATTATGCGGAGCGAGCATGACGTTATCCATCTTCATTAACGGACTCTCCACCGGCAACGGTTCCACCTCAAAAACATCCAACGCGGCTCCTCCTAAACGATGAGCCTGTAACGCTTCGATCAAACTTTTCTCATGGACAATGGGTCCGCGGGCGGTGTTGATCAGCACGGCATTGGATCTCATCAAGGCAAAGGTATCTGCGTTCATCAAGTGTTGGCTGGTTGGATTCAGATCACAATTGATCGAAACAAAATCGGAATTCTTCAACAGGTTTTCAAGGCTGGTCATCTCAATACCGGTTTCGGAAATGAAGACATGGTCAATCTCCACGATGTCAGTGCCATAGACTTTCATGCCAAAGGCTTTGGCACGGCGCGTGACCGCTTTGCCGATGTTACCAATGCCAATCACACCTAACGTGCATTCGCTGAGCGTCTTCCCCGGAATCTTTTCCCATTTGCCGGATTTCATTTCTCTGTCCATCCAGGGTTGGCGGCGGGTGAAGGCGAGCATGTATCCAAGGACGGTATCAGCAACCGGTGTGGTAAACGCATTCAAGGTGCGTCCAATTTTGATCGAATAACGGGAGCAGGCTTCAGCGTCGATCGAATCGATCCCAGTCCCCCACTTGGAAATGATCTTGAGGCGCGGGGCACAGGCTTCGAGCACGCGTGCGGTGTAGCGGTCATCCCCGCAGATCGCGCCATCGAATTGACCGGCATATTTCAGCAAGTCGGCTTCTTCCATGCGTTCCTGCACATCCGGGACGATCAATTCAATGTCGTATTTGTCGAAAACTGGTTTGAAGCGATCCACGAAGGGAATCATGTAGGGAGCGGTGAAAAGGACAGTTGGCATTTATTGGCTTTCCATTCGTTGGCGCATGAGGATATCGGCAATTTGAAAATCAGACTCTTCATCAATATCAACGGCTTCAAGGCGGGGAATCTCGAACATCAGCGGGTGGTCGCTGATGCGATGCCGTTTGGCGATCAGATTCTCGCGCTTGAAAATATAGATGCAGGAATTCTCCTCATACATGGGCGGCAGGTCCTGTGTTTGGATCAGTTCACGCGGGTTGTGATTCACGGCATTGCCCTGTTTATCATAAAAACGAGTCTGCCAGCGTGTAACGGAGAACAACGAATCAAGCTTTGGATAGTTTTCATTGAAACTTTGGATCGCTTTGGAAATTGTTTCCGGCTTGAGCAAGGGATTCGTGCTGTGCGTCTGCAAATAAAAATCGGATGGGAACAAGCCCGTATCATGGATCAGGATTTCGTTCATGGGGATATCATCGGCGCGCAAATGTTCAGGGCGATTGACGATCTGCACTTGTGGAAAATGTGCACGCAAACCGTCCATTACCGGGTCGGAATCGGTGTCAACGACAATCGCGGAAATTTCAGGAACAGCGAGCAGGGTTTCGATAATATGCTGATATAACGGCTTACCCGCCAGCACACGGTAATTCTTACCAGGCACCCGCTGGCTGTGGTGACGCATGGGGACGAGGGCAACAATTTTGGTCATAGGTACTTGATTATACCGAAATGAGGTTTCTTATCCCCAAGCAATTTAGACGGTTTTACGGCAAAACAACATCCAGCTTGATGCCATAGTAATCGGCTGCGCATTGCGTGATCCAGTAGCCGCCCTTTTCTTTGGGGTCAAAGTCACGAATGCCGCTCACCGGCAGACCATCAATGGCGGTTACGGTCACGCGGGCTGAATTAGCGAGCAGAGCTTGCTGAATAACGGCTTCGCGCGCATCCCATGCCTGCGTTCTTTGGGAGTAGATCGAAACGAGTCCACGCAATTGGACGGTCGTATAAACGGGGAACGCAAATGAGATCAACAGCAGAATTGCAGCACTGGTTTGCAGCCACTGGGCTTTTAATATTTCACGGAAGGCAGAGCCTACGATCCACCCACCTACTGCGAAGCCGCTCACCGCAATGAAACGCGGAATGATCATGGTGCGCGGCGCGGGGAGCCCTCTTTCAATATAAATGCTCGGCGTCAAAGAAGCGGCGACCAAAAGAATAGTAATCACTACGACTGCGACATCCAACAAAATATATTTATGAAATTTATAGGATCGAGCACCCGTAATAGGGTATACAAACCCGATCAGTGCGGAAATGAAGGCGATCAAAATGTGGTGAGAATCTTTGACTGCCAGAACAAAAAACGCATAGGTGTAATTGAACATCAGCCTGGGCAGGTCAACCAGTGAAGTCGGTGCGCCGTAACGCGCCTTGCGAATCAAAGTGCTGGGCGCAAAGATCAACAAGCACAAGGCAATGATGGCGAAAACCAAAGACACTACTGCAATCGGCAAGGTCTTAATTGCCCAGGTCTGTTTGCGATAAGTGCCGATACCTGCCAGCAGAACATAGACACCCAACGCAGAGATCAACACCGTTGTGCCTGCCTCGGAACAGCCACCCGCCAGCAAAGCCAAAACTCCGGCGAGCGCGGTTTCCCAATTGGATGGCTCCTCTACCAGGCCTTGGCGCGTGATCAATACGAACAGCCATGTCGTTAATACCAAGGGCGTTGTATACGTCAACAGCCCGGTGCGCCAATATAAGGATTGATAGAGGTGCGGGGTGAGATAGATCGAAAAGTAAACGATCAGGGCTGAGATAAAGGCGATTAAGGCTGAATCAATTTGAAGGTTGGCAAGACGCTCAATATTCCGAAGAAGAAAAACGAGTCCCACAACCCAAAAGAGAATCGTGAGCGGCGTCATCCATTGCACGCCTACTATGTCAAAGACATTCAACAGCCCCGCGAAGATCGTGACTGAATATCGGCTGGGCGTGTAGGTCGTATCATAGAAGTAACCACGCAAAGTTTCCATGAACCCCTTGAGGCGGTAATCGGCGTTGTAACACCAATCGTCTGCCCAATAGCGGTTGTAATAACTCAGGAATATAAAAAGACTCAAGCCGCCCAATAGCACGGCGAGACCAACCACAACCACAATTCTTTTGAATTTGGGAGATGTGAGCATTGACAGTGATTATACCGAATGACCGTACCTAGTTACCGCCACTGATTCGCGCGGATATTCTGCTCGGCATTGGTGACCGTTTCTTCGATACGCTTCGCGCGAGTTTCCGGCTTCTTCGCATTCGATATCCATTCGAGGATGCCGCGTTTGACGGATTTCGGGAACGCTTCAAAATACCCACGGGCTGTTTTGTTTTTCGAAAAAGCTTTTTCCAAATCTGACGGTATTTCCAACGCGTCGACAGCATCGAGCGCGTTCCATGAGCCATCCTGCTTGGCGGCGTTTACTTTGACAAGCCCGGCTGGCATCATTAAGCCCGCCTCGATTAATTTCTCCACGCGTTCTTTGTTGAGCTTCGACCAACCCGTCCCGGCTTTGCGCGGCGCAAACCACAACATGGAACGCTCTTCATCAAGTTTATTTGGCTTGCTATCCACCCAGCCGAAGCACAAAGCTTCTTCAACTGCTTCAGCATACTCAAAACGCGGCTTGCCGGTGGCTTTCTTGTACCCGATCAGCCACACACCTTCAGTACGGGTGTGGTTTTCAGCCAGCCACTTGCGCCAGTCCGCGCGGGATTTTGGATGAATGGAATTAGGAGGTGCCTTAACCACGGATCACTCCACTTTTTGATTCAGCCATTCCAAGGCATAATCTGCGATCTCTTTCCAGCCTCGCGAGCCGATCAGAAAATGATCGCGGCCAGCAAACATCTTGAAATCGGTGATGAAAGTGCCTGTATATTTTTCAAAATTCGACCTATTCAACGAAGGCGGAATGATGTGATCTTGCTCTCCCGCCGTGATCAACAGCGGACGGCGCGGACGATGGAAGTCCACTTTACCGGCTGCACCGAGAGATGATATGGGTACGCCGCGCGATTCAGGGACCATATAACGATCATACGCGGCACGCTGCTCAGCGAGTGGCAATGTGTTGACAAAGGCATATTGGAAATGCTCGAACGTCATCATCACCGGCTGACTCAAGCGGAAAGGATTGATCGCAGGAAAATTTGACTTAATGAACGACCATGCGGTGGTGAATACACCCGCAGGCGGAGCTGGGTCAATCGCCACACCCGCGACTGCGACATCACGTTGGAGCAACAACTGCACAACCAACCCACCCATCGAGTGACCGATGATGGCAGGCTTTTCATCCAAGCCTTTGATGAGGCTCTCCATGTGCTCGACAATATCGCCTAATTTTAATTTCGCTAATTGAGCATCCGGGTGCGCCTTGCGAAGCTCATCATTGGGCTTGTCGCGTCCGGGCCAGGGTGGAGCAATTACTTTATAGCCTTTGGATTCGTAATAGGGAATCCAGTTCTCCCAACAAAGGGGAGACATGAACATGCCGTGGATGAGGACGATGGTTTTGGTTTTCATAGATACTCCTAACAATAATAATCTTCCATTTACTCTATCTTAGAAAGGTGTGACCTCATACACTTACAACTGCTTTATCATGTTCAAGCTGGTGGTCTCGTATCCGATGCCTTCGTACAAATTCCTTGCTACGGTGTTGTAGCCAAAAACATGCAACCCAATTGATTTCAATCCCAACTCGCGTGCCTTATCTTCGATCAGGTACATCGCCTGTTTGCCGTAACCCTTGCCGCGGAATTTCTCATCCACACGCAGATCATAAATAAAACCGCTCTTGACGGGGCGTTCCATCTCAGCGCGCATCCAGATGACGCCCACAGCTTCATCTCCCTCATAGATCGAGTAGAGATACTGGTCTTTACTCTGCAAGCCCTGTGGAAGAAGTCTCTCGAATGCCTCGCGGGATTTTTGTAAGGACTCTGATTCAGCCCAATAGCCCGCACGGACATTGTCCGCGGCGTATTCAGGGATCTCTTGTTCAAGGAACGCTTCAAATTCAGTTTGGGTCATGGGGACTAATTTACTCATAGGATGATTTTACCTTTCTTTATTATTTAGTCATACCGAATTGGTTCCACAGCTCTCTGCTCTCTCTCTTTCACTTTTCGTTCCCTTGCATAATAGAACGTCTCGCGTAATTGCGGAGTAATGAGACTGGTCTCGCGATGTCCCAGGCGGGTGCCGTGGAATTGCATAAAGCGAAACCAAAATATGGATGAAATATTTTTCCATAGCACATGTTCACGCGCCGCATGCCAAAGATCGCTAAAGATGTTCGTGAGTGTCAGGCGAATGAAGTCATAAAAGTTGAAATGAGCTTCGGGGTAGATCCGCCGTAACGCCATGGCTTCACGGCGGTAACGGTTGAATACGCCGCGCGGTGTTTCATTGTGGATATGAATGATCTCGGCTTCGGCAACATAGGCAATTTTATAGTCATGTTCCTGCGTCCACTTTGCCCATGCCAGATCTTCGAGTCCGGTCAGTGTTTCATCGTATTGATTCTGTTCCCATAAACTTTTGCGAATGGCGGCGTTGGCGTTATTGCAAAACGCTGTCGTTTGACTGGGATTACTCGCATTGGGATACCATTGATGATAGATCTGTTGCTCGGAATATTTCGCGGTCACAGGTCCACGTTGTTTACCGTAGGTAAGTGCCACCTTTTCATCCTCAAATGGACGCAATAACGTTTCCAACCAATCGGGGTAGACGGGATAAACATGCGCGCTGGCAATGACGATAAGTTCGCGCGTCGCTTTTCTAAGCCCGAAGTTGAGTGACCGCCCAAACGTAAACTCCGCTGACGGGATGTGCACGATCCGCGCGCCAAAGGCTTCGGCGATCGAAACTGTTTGATCGGTCGAACCCGAGTCAACAAGGATGATCTCCACATCCTTGAGCGTTTGTTGGCGAAGCCCCTCGAGCAAACGTCCGATATGTTTTTCTTCGTTATAGGCGCGGATAACGATGGAGCAGGTCATGGGGCAAGTATATATGTATACAAGTAGATATGTATACGTTTTTACCAGTCATTATTTTTCTCATACCCCAATTTCACCAACAGATCACCTGCCACGTCCTTGAAGATCTTTTTGTGTTCGGCGGTGAAATGTTTTTTCCATTCGCCGGTCTTGCCCGAACGAAAGGTTGGAGAACGGCTGGGGTTGATGGATGATTCCA
>CAZMQE010000019.1:0-5343 GCA_964568115.1 uncultured Anaerolinea sp. | reverse complement strand
GGCAGCGATTGATAATATGCGTGATGGACGTGCCGCGCTTCCATGTCGGTGACGTAGAAAACGTGCGAGACAACAACATCGCGCGGGTCGCGAAAAATAAAATAGGGAATGAAGTTCGGCGAGCAAACACGGGCAACTGCCGCAGGGCGGGCGAAGAGATGCGCGGACGCCACATCGCATGCGTGCAGCGTATCGAGCCACGCCAGCGCCTGCTCGGGTGTGCGTTTAACGCCGCTTTCGCCTTCGTATTCGGCGTAGAATGAATGCAGACGGGTTACATACGGCGCGACTTTTGAAAAGCCAAGTAGAATTTGGTCGAGCAGGTGTGTTCCGCTTTTTGGAAAAGAGATACCCAACAAGGCGGGCATGGCTTGAGGTTGTGCTGCAAAACGAGCTTTCTGAAGGATCTTTTCTGAACGGTAGATCAGGCGGCGGGCAGTGGATTTCAAGGTCATGGGAATATTTAACCACAGAATTCCCTGGAACAAGTCACTTCTGTCATAATATGGGGTTATGTATTGTGCAAAAGGAAATCGATCTCAAATGACAATCTTCAACACGCCGATCCTCAGCAGTATCTTTCACTACCTGACCAGATTCATCATGCGCCTGCTCGGCTGGCGCGTGGACGGGAAACTCCCTGACCTGCCCAAATATGTTCTGATCGGTGCGCCGCATACTTCCAATTGGGACTTCGTCCTGTTCCTTGGAATCATCTTTACCCTGAGAGCGAACGTCAAGTTCATGGGTAAGGCGGAGCTGTTCCGCTTTCCGCATGGACCGTTCTTTTATTATTGCGGCGGAATCCCCGTGGATCGTAAGAAGTCCACCGGGCTGGTGGAGCAAATGGTGGAGGCTTGCCACAAATCGGACAAGTTCATCCTAACCATCGCCCCCGAGGGAACACGGCACCACGTGACAGAATGGAAGCGCGGCTTTTATCACATCGCCAAGAACGCCGGGATCCCCATCGTGATGGCGGTTGTAGATGGCAAGCATAAGGAAGTCCGCATTGGGCAGGTGTTTCAGCCCACCGAAGATATGGAAGCGGATATGAAGAACATTCAAGGATTTTTTACGGGGGTGGTGGGAATTAATCCGCGGCGGAAGTATATAACGTTGAAGAGCTGATCAATCCTTTTAACTTTTGTACATTTAATTACGCCATGCCATTGTAGCTTGACTCAATGCCTCAACTTCATCCGCAGTCAAAGAGAACGTAAGCACACCCACATTGTCCATAGCTTGTTTCCCATTCTTCGCGCCGGGAATCGGGAGCACAATCGGGTTTTCGATTAGCCATCGCAGCGCCACCTGACTGGGCGTTTTCGAATAGCGTTCGCCAATTTCACGCAGAAGTTTTATCACAGGCTGGATTGCATCCAATGCCTTACGGTTGTACTGAGGCAGGATGCGTCTGAAGAATCCGCCTGGGCGATTCTGCGCTGAATATTTGCCCGTCAACAAACCGCCTGCCAACGGGGAATAAGCCATGAGTGTGATCCCCAACTCGCGACACGCGTCCAACACTCCATCCACTTCCGGTTTACGGTACAGGAGCGAGTACTCGACTTGATTGGATGCCAGCGGGATTCCTCGTTTGGCAAGCGACGTGTACGCTTCCCGCATCTGTTCGACTGAATAGTTGCTCACACCCACCGCTTTGATTTTCCCTGCCTCGACCGCATCGGCAACCCGATCCATTAATGCGGGAATGGACATTTTTGCATTGGGATAATGATGCTGATACAAGTCGATCGAGTCGCGTCCCAGCCGCGCAAGGGTCGCTTCCACTTCCTTCGGAAAGTCCTCCACGCGAAATGAGAATCCAGAGGGGTATTTGGTGGCTATGATGACATCCTTGCCGCGCGTCAGTTCACCCAATCGTTTTTCCGCCGCGCCCATGCTGTACATGGCGGCGGTATCGAATAAATTCACGCCCGCCTCGATGCTTACCTCAAGCGCGCGTTTCTCCTCTTCAAATCCATCCGCGCCGCCGTAAGCTGTTTTAGCGGGGTGCAAACGTGCCAGTCCTTTGGCATCACCCCAGGTCATCGCTCCGACACCCATTCGGGATACCCGCAAATTGCTTCGACCTAGCGTTGTTTTGTGTTCCATCTTTCACCTTCTTTCAGAATGATCGTTCTCGGTTAACCGTGTTAAACAGGTCGACCAGTCCACGGACCAACCCCTTCGATTCGCTCGACTCGAACGCGAGTAATGAATCCTCGTGGAGGATTGTCCATCGGCGGGAACTTCACCCCCGCTCCTATATATACCTCAGCCAACCTCTGCAGCAACTCAGGCGCGCCACCTTCATCGATATGAGCCTCACCATAAAGCACCGCATACTCGGTCAGCCCCATGGCGCTCTTCGTGTTCGCTTGAAGCGAGATCGCCACGCGCGGATCGCGACGGATGTTCTTGACCTTACGGTTTTCAGGCAAATGCCCTGCAACGATATCATCCCCATCAAGACCGATCCAGACGAGAGTGAGTTGGGGACTGCCATCGCGATTGAGTGTGACCAGGTGCGCGGGTGTTCCCGATTCGATGAGTTTACGGATCTCTGCTGGAATTTTCATGCAAGCGTCTCCTTGTGAAATATCAAGAAATATGCTACGATACAGGTCTGTATCGTCACCCTAATCATACGATACAATCCTGTATCGTGTCAAGAGGCAAATGAGCATGAAAATGGATATCACTCCCAAAGATAAAGTCTTCAAAACTGCGGCGCGGCTTTTTTATCAGCATGGCTATCGTGCCATTGGCGTGGACACCATCGCCGCCGAAGCTGGCATTGGCAAGATGACCCTATATCGCCACTACCCATCCAAGGATGATTTGATCGTTGCCTATCTCAAAGATAGCAATGAACTTTTCTGGAATAACTTTGAACAAATCACAAGGGATGCCCCGACCCCGAGCGAAAAACTTCTGGCGTTCTTTCAAGGCTTGCAGGATTACGTCAAGACACCTGTATGTTATGGTTGCCCTTTCCTCAACGTGGCAACGGAATACCCTGAGACAGATTACCCCGGTCATCAGGTTGCATTGGAACACAAGCAATCCGTGCGCGTGCGTTTTCGTCAACTGGCAAAGGAAGCAGGCGCAACTAAACCGGAAGAGCTCGCTGATCAACTCTTTCTCTTAATGGACGGTGCTTACATGGCTTCGCGGATGTTCGGCGCAAAGAATCCCGCCGCACAGGTTGCCAAAGCCGCACGGATATTGATCGATTCGGCGCTTGAGTAATTTCCACTGAAAATAATCGTCCACGAAACAGCAGAAGCCAGGCTGACATACAACCAAAAAGGCGACCCTTCCGAGTCGCCTTTTTCTTTACTTCATATTCGCCATTATTTCTTTGAAGTCAGCCAGTGCTGGGCTGAGAGTGGGGTCAACGCCATAGCCCATTGCCAGATAATATGCCATGTAATCCCCGAAGAGGATCAGAGTCCACATATGAGCAAGCGGCGTGTTGCCGCGGGCGTCGACATAGTCCGTGTTCAAGCCTTCCAGCATAAAAGCTTGACGGGTAAGATCGGAGCGCTGACGGTTGCGCGGATGATCGGAGGGCGCACGCAGGAAGAGAGTCATCGTGTGGGCGTTGAGAGTTTCCTGCGGGTTGAGGGTACCAGCCAGTGTATTGTGATTCGCTTCGGGGATGGATTCAAAATTCGCACCGGCTTTCGCCATCTCGTTGATCTGTTCCTTCCAGCGGCGGGCGACCGTGGTCATGAGACCTGAACCCATAAAGGTGACCCACCGCCCCATCAATTGACCGGCATAGCGTTTGGCAGGGTTGTGCGCCGCAAGGACATCCGCTTTCAGATGAGCCTGTGACTTCTGCATGGAGGCAACTGCATCATCCACAGCATCCTTTTGATCAGGGATGAAACCTAAACGCTGAAACAGCGCCAACAATAAACCAAATGAAAAACCAACTGCCGCACGAGCCTGACTGGCGTGATCGAACGTCCACAAGGGAACGTTGTGTGCCTGGGCGCGTTTGGCGAGTTCACCCGTCGAACAGACCGCAACGATGCGGCATTCGGCTTTGCGCGCGGCTTCGAAGGCAGATAGTGTCTCTTCGGTATCACCGGAGTGGGAGATACAAATGACCAGCGTCTCCGCGCCGCGCGCAAAGAGGGGTAGGTCATAGTCCCGGTGCACAGAAACAGGTATCGGGGAGAGCGAAGCGCAGTAGGCGGCGAGCAAGTCGGCGCCGATGATGGATCCGCCCATGCCGGCGATCACCACGTGTTTAAAATCCTGCCAGCCGGGCAACTTATGTTTCAGCCCTAACTGATAAGCGTAGCCTAACTGGTCGGGCAGGTTGTCAATTTCGCCGAGCATGTTGAGCGTATCGAGCTGTTTGAAACGGTCGAGATCATCAAGATTCATAAATTCTCCCAAAAAAGCTATTATGATGAGTGATTCTACAACAAATCCTGGCAAAATTTTGCATTGAAATTGTCAGGTTACACAGCAGTGATTTTAATGTAGAAAGCCCGGCTTTATGACATGATTAGGTTACAGGGATTCGCGGGAATCATGGGTTGCCGCGTCTCTAAAGGAGTTTGTCATGTTCAAGCGAAAAATTCTGAGCATGGTTTTGCTCGCGGGCATGTTATTCGGTCAGCCTGTTCCGCGTGTGCAGGCGGCGATCTGTGACCATGTCCAGTTCGTTTCTGATCTCACTGCGCCCGATGGCACAACCTTTGCACCGGGTGCGACGTTTACCAAAACCTGGCGGTTGAAAAATATCGGTACTTGCACATGGACGACTGCCTATCACCTTGTCTGGGTGGGCGGCGATGCGATCGGCGCGCCGGGTTCATTGCTATTACCGGCAAATGTGGCGCCCGGTAAGACCCTGGATATTTCAGTGAAGTTGACAGCGCCCGGCACCGCCGGGAACTATAAAGGGCTGTGGAAATTAAGCAATGCCTCCGGCGCTCAATTTGGGATCGGCAACTCTGCCAGCGATCCATTCTGGGTCAACATCAGTGTCGCACAAGTCAACGCGGTCATTTATGATTTTGTTGCCAATGCGCAATATGCACAATGGAAAAGCGGCGCGGGTGCGCTGCCCTTCCCCGTCACCGGTGGTGATGACCGCGGCTATGCCTATCAGATCAACAACCCGCATCTGGAAGACGATTCACTCGATGCGGTTCCAGGGTTGATGACCGTTCCCCAAAATAAAACCGACGGTTATATCTCGGCTACCTATCCTGAAATCCAAATTCAAACGGGCGACCAATTGCAAACGCTCGTCAACTGTGAGTTTGCTGCCACAAGTTGTTACGTCACTTTCCGCATTGATTACCGGCT
>CAZMQE010000018.1:8109-23954 GCA_964568115.1 uncultured Anaerolinea sp. | reverse complement strand
TTAGTTATCTACAAAAATATCCGTGAACAATTCTTCCATCGCGGGTTCGGGCGAGGTCTCGGCGAATTCAACCGCCTTGATCACTTCCGCTTCCACGCGGGCTTCGATCTCGTCCAACGCCTTGCGGGTGGCGATCTTCTTATCCAAAAGATATTTGTTGAAGATACCGATCGGATCATTCTCCTGCCACTTCTTCACTTCTTCTGCTTTGCGATAGCGTTCCGGGTCGCCCATCGAGTGACCGCGGAAACGATACGTGTCAATTTCAAGCAGGTACGGCTGACCTTCCTTGCGGATGAAGTCCAGCGCTTCTTTTGAAGCTTCGTAGACTTTCATCACATCCATGCCGTCCACCTGACCGTTCTTCATGCCATAGCCTTCCGCCTTTTGGCGGATCTCAGTCACGGCTGAAGCACGATCTACTGCGGTACCCATACCGTACTGATTGTTTTCACAAACCCACAGCACGCGCAAGCCCCAGGTCTTTGCCAGGTTCAACGCTTCATGGAAATAACCGATGTTGGTTGCGCCATCACCGAACATACAAATGGTGATGTTATCGTTCTTGGCGTATTGGTCACCGAGCGCGAGACCGGCTGCAATGGGGAGGTGTCCGCCGACGATGGCATGTCCGCCCCACATGTTCTTGGAGGTGTCCGCCATGTGCATCGAACCGCCCTTGCCCTTCGACATGCCAGTCGCTTTGCCAAGCAACTCTGCCATTACTGCGTCGGCAGAGATACCGCAATTGATGGCAACGCCATGGTCACGATAGGCGGTGATCACGCGGTCACGCTCTTCGCGCGCCGCGATCAAACCAGTTGAAACGGCTTCCTGCCCGATATACAAGTGCATGAAACCGCCGATCTTTCCGGCTTGATACAATTCAGCGCCGCGTTCTTCCACGCGGCGGATCAAAACCATCTGGTAATACAAATCTAGCTGTTGTTCTTTCTTCATTGTTACTCCAAAGTAAAATAATAGCGGGTTACAGGCAAAATAACACCGGGGAAGCCCCGGCGGTGTGCTTTCCTCTTACAAGTTTGAAATTATATCAGAGATTTTACGTCCGATTTTCTTGTAATGCGAGATTAATCCCGTGCTACATTGCGGGTGTAAAATAAGGTCATGGACTGGCTCACTGGCGGAAAAACTGGCGAAGCAAAACGTCTCATCGCTCAACTTGCGGATGTGACCAAACGTGACATCGCCGCGCGCGATTTGATCGGACTCAACGCAGATGCCGTGCCAGCCTTACTCGAAGCGCTTCAAACTCGTGACTTGAACCTGCTCGCCATCTATGAACAGATTCTCGCCCGAATCCCCTCCGCCTCTCCTGTATTGATAAAGACTCTGGCAACCGCGCATCCTATTCTCCGCGCTCGTGCAGCGGATGTAATAGCGATCAGCAAAGATAAATCCGCCGTGCCCGCGCTCTTAGACGCGTTACAAGGCGAATACTTTACTGTCCGCGCGCGGGCAGCTTTGGCACTGGGGAAAATTGGCGATACAAGAGCGATCCAGCCTCTGCTCAAGATCTTGAAAGACCCCGAAGATGAAGTCCGCATAGCCGGATGTTTGGCATTGGGGCTTTTCAAAGATCCCTCCACATTTGATGACATTACGAACATCCTGTTAGACGATATAAAGATTGAAGTCCGCCAAGCCGCAGCGAAAGCATTAGGATATACCCAACATCCCGCTGCGTTACCGTATCTGATGGAAGCCTTGCGCGATCCGTTCTGGTGGTATGAACGCGAAGTACAAGCCGGTGATCTATTCGATGCGATCGAAAAGATGGGGACTGTAGCCGTTGACTCGTTGATCGCAGCCTTGAAAGATCCCGAAGGGACCGTCCGTAAGTATGCGGCGTTATTGCTTGGTCGCATTGGGGATGCGCGCGCCATCGAACCCTTGGGCAATGCGTTATACGATCTGCATCACGATGTGGGGAAGGCTTCAGCCGAGGCGTTGGTCAATTTTGGCGTACGCAGTTTCGAGATTTTGGTTGAAGCGATGGAACATCCCGAAATGTGGATCCGCATCCATTCGGTGGATGTACTTCCAAGAATCACCGAGCCGCGTGTCGCTTTGGTTTTGCTGGAGATGTTGAAAGACCCTGAACGCGAAGTGAAACGGCATGTCATCGAAGCGATGGGGGAGTTGAAGGATAAACGCACGCTGCCTGCTTTGCAAGAGATCATGGCGAATCGTGCCGACCGAGAATTACACGCGATTGCGAAAGCAGCGATTGAAAAGATTCAACCCTGACCCCCCTCCGCCCTTTGGGCACCTCCCCTAAATTCCTCAAGTAGGATTTGGGTAATTATTCAATATAAACTGCGGAATTTGGGGGAGGCTGGGTGGGGGCTACGCTTGCAAGATCACTTTGATCGCCCCTGATTTTCCCTTATGATGATTAGTCAAAGCAATCGCTTGCTTGTAATCTTCATACGCAAAACGATGCGTGATAAAGCCATCCGTTTTGTATAACCCCTGTTTCATAAATTCCATTACCCAATCGTAGGTATGTTTGTGTTCGCCTTGATGATGTTCGTGCCCATGCGCCACCACGCCGACGAGTTCGACCTGGTGGTACCAAATGTTGACCAGATCCACTTTGGTCATGGGTTGCATGTGCGCGCCGACCATAACGACCTTGCCATTGGCTTTGACCCAGCGCATGCAATCGTTCAACGTGTTTGAATTCCCGACGCAATCAAAGATGATATCAAAGCCGCCAATCACGACGCCTTTGTTCATGGGGGCTGAGAAGAATTTTCCACCAGAGGCTTTAGCGATGGCTTGATATTCACTGTTTTGCAAAATATGTTTTGCGCCGAGACGCTCTGCCATTTGCGATTGAAAATCATAACGTGAGATCACGGTCGCTTCACAATCAGGTTGCGCGGCTTTGACTGCCATCAGCACAGCCAAGCCGATCATGCCTGTTCCAATGACCAAAACTTTTGAGCCTGGTTTGGGTGGATGTCGCAAGACGGCGTGTGTGCCAATACCAAAAGGTTCAACGAGAACGGCTTGATCCAAGGTCAACTCGGGTGGGCAAAGATACACGCCACTTTCATGCGTGACGTAGCTATCACCAAATCCGCCGCCGACTCCGAGAAAAGGATAATCAGATTTATTCAGGCAGAAATTCGTTTCGTCGTGTGCGCACATCTCGCAAAGGTTTTCCAATTCGAGATTGAGACAGTTCGCGCCGTAGAAGTGTTTGTCCATGATGACGCGGTCGCCGACTTTGAAGCGCTTCACGCCGGACCCGATCTCTGTCACTTCACCCACAGCCTCATGCCCCAGATGGAATCTTTGTACGCCCGGCAATGCAGCAGGCGCGACCGAGGGATTCGCTGTCATGAAAAGCAAAGATAGATCGGTGGCGCAGATCCCGCAGGCGAGGTTCTTGATGCGCATCCAGTTGGGGCTGGGCAAAGGCTGATCGGGCAATGGACCAGCTTTGGCTGAGGAAAGAGGCGTCCAGACGAAGTCCCTCCAGATGGGTGTGATGGCTTTTGTCAAAAGAACGCGCGGGATATTTTTGTCCACGTAGATGGAACGCATCGGATATACTCCAAGGGTGTTTGAATATGAAATGATTTTACCAAAGGAGTTGACATGGACTATTTAAAGGAAGTTTTACGTTTGATTCATATTCTTGGCGGAATGTATTGGTTTGGTGCGGTGTTGGCGATGTATTATTTCATCACGCCCACGGTTGCGGCGACAGGTGATGCCGGTCAGCAATTTATGCGCCACTTGGGTGGCAAGTCTGGGTTTAGCACATCTATTTTAATTGCAGCATTGAGCGGGGCTGTGGCGGGTGCCTGGTTGTATTGGATCGATTCGAATGGTTTGCAATCGGACTGGCTAAAAACACCGTCGGCTTCTCTGTTTGGACTCGGGGGCATATTTGGAGCAGTAGCCTTGACCCTGGGTATTGTCGTTAATCGTACACTGGCAGCGCTTGGAAAACTTGGCGCGCAAATCCAGGGTAAGCCAACACCTGAGCAAATAGGGCAGATCCAGGCGCTTCAAAAGCGAGCTGGCACAGCGACACAATATACATGCTATGCGTTGATCGTGGCTGCGATCTGTATGTCGCTGGCGCGTTATTTTGTTTTTTAGCGGGTAGTTGGGCATGTTCGGGAGTTGCGGCTCCCGAACATGCAAATTAATTTGGAGGGATCAAATGAGATCAAAACCATTCAAAATTGTTTTAGCGTTTATCTTTCTTGTGTTTGTGATTTCGGTGATCGTGAATCCCAAAGCGCCATCGAAACCATATTATGATGGCGTGACGGCGCCGCTTGTCATCGCGCATCAAGGTGGGGATGGGGTCTGGCCCGGCGATACGATGTACGCCTTTGAGCAGGCGGTGGCGATCGGGTCTGATGTGCTTGAGATGGATGCGCACATTACGAAGGATGGCGAGATCGTTTTGATGCACGATGAAACCGTGGACGATACCACCGATGGTTCTGGATTGATCGAAGATATGACGCTGGCTGAGATCAAACAACTTGATGCAGCCTATGAATGGTCCATCGATGATGGTAAGACTTTTCCGTATCGCGGACAGGGGATTCAAGTGCCGACCTTACGTGAATTGTTCGAGAAGTTCCCGAATATGCGTTATCTGATCGAGATCAAATTGACGAAGAATCCGATTGATAAACCGTTCTGTGACTTGATCCGTGAATACAACATGCAGACTAAGGTTATCGTAGGTTCCTTCCATGATGATGCGATGGCGCAGTTCCGAGCCACATGCCCTGAGGTTGCCACCTCCGGTTCACGCGGTGAAGTGACGGCGTATGTGATCCTCGGCAAAATCTTTTTGGGTGGGTTCGTAGCGCCGGAATATCAGTCACTGCAAGTGCCGTGGGAAAAATCAGAGTCGAAGGGTATCCCCATCATGACGGCACGCTTCATTCGCGAAGCACATGCCAAGAATCTGCACGTTGAGCCGTGGACGGTGAACGACCCTGAATTGATGAAACAATATATCGAATGGGGTGTGGATGGCATCATTACTGACAGACCTGATCTGATGATCGAAGTGTTGGGTAGATAGAATTTGAGGCGGAGGCTGGTATGAAAACGATTGTTTCAGTATTGCAAGATATCGAGAAGTTGATCTACAAAGTTTTGCTGTGGATCATTTTGATTCCCAAAACGATCGTCCAGATTACGCTGCACCCGAATTGGGTGCGTGATTATGTTGCCAAAGAATTAAACCCGGGACATAAACCAGAAGAAGAGCATGCGCCATTTGATGAGTACATGTCGCCGGTCATTCTGCTGCTGGTGGTGGCGCTCATTCCGGCGTTGGTCTTTAATTCCCTGCCAACCTTTGGCGCTACCATAAGCAGTAGTGCAGATGCCAAACCAACCACCGACCGCACCCTGGTGTTTGAGGCGTTGACTGATTTTAAGTCCGCTTCGACGGAGATGTATTATTCCCATACCTGGACGGTTGAAAAGGTGCAGGCGGATGGAAGCTATATCGAAATCTATCGTGAGAACCATTTCCCTGATAGCGAAAAAAACTTTTTTGAGCAGATCGATAGCAATACTGTGAAAGACCGATTTCAATACACGTTCCCTGATCTTGAATCAGGCGAATATTATATTAATGTGTATCCGGTAAAGTATTACCCGTTTCAACAGGATACGCCGGTGATCGAGCTTTACAAAGCGTTCTTGAAGGTGACTGTGCCGCTCAAATCGGATGAGCAGATCGTTATTTCGAATGACAGCGCCAAGTCGGTTGCAGCGCAGGGGGATAATCCCAGTATCGAAGATATTGTGGATCAGATCCAAAAGGAGAACACGATCTTTCTTGCGCTGGCTTTGATGATCCCACCGTTGTTGTTTACGTTGGCAGCAAAGCTGTTCATGGGCAAGCAGATCAGCGAGACCTCGCTCAAGGAAAGTTTCTACGCTCAATGTTATTATTTTTCGCCGTTGAGCCTGGCGATCTGGGCAACCTATTATGCCTATTTCTTTTTTACCGCCGACGCCTATTTTTTCATTGGATATGTGATTTCCCTTCCGATCCTTTTGATGCCGCCGATTATGACAGCCCTCTGGTTTTTCTGGGTGGAGACTCAGGTCATAGCCATTGAGCGTGGTGTTAAAGGTGTAAAGCCTTTTCTTATTGCGACAGTATGTGTAGCCATTCTTGGGTTTGCGGTGTATGTCTTTTTCGATATTCAAAATTTCCAGGACCGTCTCAGGTTGCTTGCCATACAAACCTACCCGGTTTTATCGGCGGCATTAGCCCTTGCGTTTGCCATTGCCTGGTATCGCGGACAAAGAGCGCACAACCAGGGCGTTACCTTTGCCAATTTGATCTGGGTGGCAGCCAGCTTTGTGGTGTTGGCAGTGGTGCTCCAATTTATTTCCTTCCAAGGGGTTAGCATTCCCGATGCGCCACCGCCGATGGTAGTGGCAACGAATGTTGCTGAACTCCCGCCCGTACAGCAAACCCAAATCGCCGAGATTCCCACGAGCACCGCCGAGCAAGTGGCTTATGTGCCGGTCTTTGTGGATACGCCGACACCCACACTCGAAATGACCCCGACGCCACTTGTCGAGCTTCCCGTTACTGAAACACCCCTCATCGTTGTTGATACACCCACCGCGACTCCGTTTAATACGGATACGCCAACCCCGCAGCCCCAACCCTACTACACCGAAGAATTTAACCGTGATGTTGCCGATTGGTTTGCGTTTATGTCCAGTGGTGACCTACAGATGGCGGAGAAGCGTGTGGAAGCAGGTCGGCTCTCTATTAACCTGCTTCCATTGGATGACAAGCTGCCGTGGTTCTATCTGATCAACAACTCTTTTAACTATTCCGATGTAAAAGTAGAAGCTCTTGTCACGAATCGAAGCGCCAATGCAACCAGTGTCAGCCTGGTCTGCCGCTATAGCGATATCGGTTGGTATGAGTTTGTTTTCTCCAGTTCTGGAACCTACGCGATCTATGCCGTGGATAGTGTTGGGATTGTAAGCCCAGGTTATAACGAATTGATCAGCGGCGACACGCCCGTGATCAATTTGGGTGCAGCCACGAATGTATGGACAGCTGAATGTAAAGGCAGTGAACTCAACCTATACGTAAACCAAACCTTGGTGCGTTCTGTGATCGATACAAAATTCAATTTTGTCCAGGGCAAGATCGGTTTGGCGGTTTCGTCGCCAGAGAAATTGCCAGTCAACGTGGACTTTGAAACATTCACAGTTAGTGAGCCGTAGTGGGAGTAGCAAACACGTAGACAAGGAAACAAGTACACGAGTAAAAAAGGAGCGATGAGACATAAAATCTCATCGCTCCTTTTTTACCGATCGCTGATTACCCAATTACTCCATCCACACCGTGCGATCTTCAAACGAGGGACGTGGCTCATGCTCCGCAACAAATTCAGGGTAGCCAATATAAAGATAGGCGATCAAATGTTGATCCGCAGAAAACCCTAAATGCGCTTTGATCTTTGGGTCGCGCGCCCATTCGCCTGTGCGCCACATTGCAGCGAGCCCCTCGGCTTGGGCGGCGAGCAAAATATTTTGACATGCGGCGGAGACTGCAGCGACGTTCTCGATCTCATGCGTTTTTTCGTCGTTGGGTTTATCCACGCCCACGGCAATGACCACCGGCGCGCGCAGCGGCAAGCCTCGGAATTTGTCCAAAGCCTCTTGTGGCAGATCAGGTTTACGGTCCAGTTGAGAAGCGGCGAACACATCCCCAAGTTTGTTACGGGCGGTTCCCGTCAATACAACGAAGCGCCACGGTCGTACTTTGTGATGATTAGGTGCCTGCACTGCAGCAGCTAATAATTTTTCGATCAGCGCGCGTGGCAGTGCATCGGGTTTAACTTTCCCCTGCGAGTGTCTATTATAGATTGCATCAAATACGTCCATGAAATCCTCCGTACTCTTGATACAATTGTAGTGCAAGTTCTTACGGAGGCTGAGTGAAAATATTTTATTCTGAAACGCATCGCCGACACGAACCGCCTTTTGAAGTATTTGATGGGGGCTTGCGTGTGCCTTACCTTGAAAATCCTGATCGTATGGATAAAATCTTAACCGCCTTGCACACTGTGGACTGGGCGGACATTCACACGCCAACAGATTTTGGACTCGACCCCATCCTTGCCGTCCACGATAAGGAGTATCTGGACTTTCTCGCCTCCGCCTGGACCGAGTGGCTGGCTACTGTGCCTCAAGATTCATCCACGCTGTTGCCTGCCACCTTCGCCCTGCGCCGACATCCGCATAAACCGAAATCATTGCTGGGGCGTGCCGGTTATTACATGATGGACTTAAGTGCCTGCATCGTCGAAGGGACATATCAAGCATCATTGGCTTCAGCAAATTGTGCCTTGAGCGCGGCGGAGTCTGTGGTCAACGGTCAGCGATCGGCTTTTGCCTTGTGTCGTCCGCCTGGGCATCATGCGGGTAAAGATTATGCCGGTGGCTATTGCTTTATCAACAATGCTGCGGTGGCTGCCAACTTACTTTCTCAAAAAGGCTCCGTCGCCGTGCTGGATGTTGACTATCATTGCGGCAATGGCACGCAGGATATTTTCTACGACCGCGCTGATGTGTTGACGATCTCCATCCATGCTGACCCTGATTACGAATATCCCAGTTATATTGGTTTCGCCGATGAGCGCGGCGAGGGCAGGGGGTTGGGTTATCATCATAATTTCCCTCTGCCTGCCGGGACTGATGACACTGCCTATTTGGAAACTTTAGGTCAGGCGCTTCAAAAAATTCGCGAGTTCAAACCTGCTTATCTGGTTGTATCTGCTGGCATGGATATTTACGCCGATGACCCGCTGGGCAGGATCAAAGTGACCACAGAGGGGATTGGCGAGATCGCGAAAAGCATCGCTGACCTTGAACTGCCTACTGTCATCATCATGGAAGGTGGTTACGCCAACGCTGCGCTCGGCAAGAACATTCTTGCATTCTTATCGGCATTCGTATAATTTGATTTATGTCATTCTCCCGAAGGACATCGGGACGATGTGAGCGGAGCGAAGAATCTTTACTTCTACTAACGAGACCCTTCGGTCGCGAAGACGCTCCCTCAGGGTGACATGAATACAGGAGAGTTGAAATGAAACTTTATCGATTCGTTTTTCCGGTTGTGCTTGTCTTTATTCTGGCTTGCAGTTTGCCTCAAACCCAACCCCAGGCTGTTCCCAGTGAAACGCCGACCGTCACTGTTGAGGCGCCAACGGAAACACCCGTGTCAACACTGACATTTACACCCACAAGCACTGAGACGCTGATTCCCACCCTCACGCTGACGCCGTCCATTACGCCTTCACCTACCATCACGCCGACCCCCACCTTTGCCTTTCCAGTCGTTACCGTCAATCAACAGGCGCATTGCCGCTATGGTCCTTCTGGTGCTTACCTGCACGCCGCAGATCTATATGCGGGCGATGTAGGCACCGTCCGCGGGCGGTTTAAGTACAGCAAATGGTTGTTCATCAAATTCGATAAGTTGAATTATTTTTGCTGGGTCGCGCCCTCGGTGGTGGATGTGGTGGGGGATATTTCCAAGATCAACCTGACCGAACCCAACCTGCAATCGATCGGCAGCAACCAGTATGGTCCGCCCCAAAATGTGACTGCCGTGCGCGATGGCAACAAGGTCATCGTTAGTTGGGATCAAATGGTCATGACCAAAGACAAAGACCGCGGCTACTTCTGGGAATTGTTTGTGTGCCAGGGCGGGAACTACATCTGGTGGACAGGCTCGCACCCCGATCAGTTCAGCACCAGTTTCTCGGTCAAGGATGAGGCGGGGTGTAGCGGACCGTCCTTTGGTTTCCTGTATACGGTTGAAAAACACGGCTATTCCGAGCCGGTAAAGATTCCGTGGCCCGCGCCGTAAGTGAATTGTTGAGCGATTGAAAAGAACGGTCATATCTTCACGCTTCACAGCGTGTTAAACTAGCTGAAAATATCTTATGTATTGAGGTTCCATGTTCAAACGCACAAAACTTCTAGCCACTCTCACCCTGGTTTTTATCCTGACCATTGTGTTAGCCAATTGCGCGCCTCTCACCAGCGGCACACGCACCCTCACTATTGCCGTGGTGGAGTCTGACCCTGGAGAAAAGGATAATCCCAATGCCCAAGCTATGTATGCTGGCGTAAAACTGGCTGTTGATCAGATCAACGCCCGGGAGCAAGTCAAAATTCAAATTGACTTATACACGGATAAAGGTGACCCAGTTCAGGCGCAGTTGATTGCGAGTGAGATCGTTAAAAGCAATGCGGTGGCAGTGATCGGACATTCATCCATTGAGACATCGGATGCCGCGGCGGAGATCTATGATCGCGAAGCCATACCGGTCATCAACGTGATCCCGGTCACCGAACATCTTACCGAAAGACATCCCTATCATTTCAACATTACCTATACGGCTGAGTCAGAAGCAGCGTATCTTGCCAACTATCTTGTGAAGCTCGATGATAAAGTCACTGCTGGCATCATTCACACTGGTGACCCTGCCGACCTCGAGGCTCAAAAACAATTCCGCAATCAGTTTGCAGAACTTGGCGGCGTGGTTGCATTTCGAAAAGCGATCGCCCTGCCCGAGGTGGTTGTCGAGCCGCCAGCCGTGGAAGGTGATGCCACTGCCGCTGCTGAGGTACCTTTTCAGGTAAGTGATGTTGAACCGCAACTTAAAGAGATCGTTGCGGGGATCGTTGAAATCCCCAGCGCTGACCTCCCGCGTTTTTTGTTCATTGCCGCCAATAAAGAGATCACAGATCGATTAACTGAACTCCTACAGGAAAAAGGAATTTCCATCCCAGTGAAAAACGCTGATAGCCTCAGCGGCACCACTCTGGCAGATATGATCGGCACGAAGACCGCAAGCATCATCGCCACCAATGATGAATATGGCAAGACCCTTGCGAAGCAGTTTAGAAATACCTTCGTAGGTCTTGGCGGGGAAGTTCTGCCGGATAAAGTGGTGGATGAAAACGGCGTTAATGGGCAAAGCCTGGATAGTATTGTCTCGGACCTGATCTCTGGAGGCAATCCCGGCACGATCTTCATCGCGACCGATGATAAAACCGCGGCTGACCTGCTCGTTAAAATGAAACGTAAAGGTGTGTCCGTTCCCATTGTGGGAGCAAGTACATTAAGCTCACCCGCATTTTTGGATTTGATCGGCGGCAAGGATGAAGAAAAGACCTTCCCGGGATACTTTACGAATGGCATTCTTACAACCCATGCCATTATTTTCGATAGCGCCAACCGTTATGCCAACCAATTCCTGACTGATTATCAAGAAAAATATAAAGACAATGCTAATAAAGATGTGATCTATCCGGGTGACAATGTCATCAACGGCTACGATGCTGTGCTTGCGCTCGTAACAGCACTCCAACGCTCCGAACTTCAAGGCGATGATGTGGTCGCTGACCGGAAGGAATTGTTCAAGGCTCTGTTGGGCATGGATGACTCCGAGTCCAGCGCGCAGGGCATTGTCAGCCCGATCTTCTTTGAGCCGTCCCGCAATACGACGCGTGCCGCACGCTTTGGCATATATCAAAATGGCGAGATCGTTTCTGCCAATGTGCAGTTCGAGCCGATCACCAACCCGAATCAGATCAAAGATTTGCAGGACCAGATCAAACGCGGACGGATCATGACCGTGAACGGCGGATACGTTTACAAAGCGAATATTGTGTATTCCGGTGTGGATCTGTTGGGCATTGATGAGATCGATATCAAAACATCCACATACCGGGTCGATTTTTATCTGTGGTTCCGCTATCGCCCGAACGAGCGCGATGTGGATTTTAAACCCGATGATTTCGTTTTCACGAATGCAGAAGGCGATGTAGAGATCGCGCCTATCCGCGAGGAGACGAATGCTGATGGCACCGTCCTCAAGACTTATCGGGTTAGCGGCACATTCAAACACCAATTCCGTTTTTATGATTATCCCTTTGAACACCAGGAGTTGATCGTTGAATTCCGCAACCAGAACGCAACCACCTCGTTCATTCAGTACGTCGTCGATCGCATTGGGATGCGTTATGAAAATGAAGATCGACTGCTGGCAAATTATCGCGAGAACGGCGCGTTCAGTTCGGTCTTTGGTTGGAAGCCTCAATCCGCGCAGGTGGATCAAGATATCTTCCCAACCTTTTCCACATTTGGGAACCCGCAAAATTTTGGACGTTCGGTGGCGACCAACTATTCGCTCATCAATGTGAATGTGGATATTCAACGGGACTCGCTTCAATACATCGTGAAAAGCCTGCTCCCGTTGCTAATTACCTTGATCCTCGCCTATATCACTTTCTTCCTGCCGCTGGGTCATTCCGAGCGGCTGGCTGTCGGTTCGACGGCACTCCTGACGACTGCCTTCTTTCACCTCACGCTTGCCGATGCACTCCCCGAAATTGGCTACACCGTTGCGATGGAATATCTTTTCTACGCCTCGTATTTGATGTCCGCCTTGATCGTGTTGCTGGAGACACTGAGTACACGTTACGAAAAAATGGGTGAAGACGCAAAGAAGAAGGCAGAGAAGTTAAGCTTCCATCATAAGCGCGAACAGTTGGATCTGCTTGGGCGCATCATCTACCCCTCGATCCTGGTCTTTGTCATCATAGCCGGAATCTTCGTCTATAACGGGAACATTCACTTCGGTCCGAAAGAGGCGGAAGCCAAACAGTTGCCAGATCTGGCGATCGCAGCAGAAAGGCCTCAGTTGGTGAAATCCAACTCTGAGGACGTCCCCAGTGCGACTGGCGACCAGGTCAAATTAACATTAAGCACCTGGCGACCTGAAGACACAAAACAGATCCAAAAATTATTGGATGCGTTCCAGGCATATGCCCAGTCGCAAGGCAGGAACATCGTGGTTGAACATAGACCGGTGGTCAGTGTGAACTACGATTCGATCCTGGATATTAAATTGAGCACGGGCGATGGACCTGATCTGTTCTACGTCCGTCCATTTTCTGTGGATGGGAGCATCGCCAAATATCTCACCCGGCTGAATGATGATCTGGATATTCAAGGAAGTTATGACACGACCAAGATCGTCCCCTGGACCAACAAGACCGGTTCTTATTACGCTGTGCCTTATGTGGGCGTGGTGCAAGGCGTATATTACAACGAAGAACTCTTTAAGCGTTATGGTCTCACTGTGCCGCGAACCTGGAACCAATTCATGGATGCCGTCAACAAGATTTCCGCCCAGGACCCGGATATGATCCCGATCGCCAATGCGCTGAACGAGACCGAAGATAGCGAAATGTTCATGAGCATTGCGGCAAATTTCCTGGGTGGTCCCGATGGGCGTGAAAGCCTGATGCGGACGGATGGCACCAGCCTTTGTTATAACGACAAAAAAGTGGTGAGTACTTTCCAGGCGATCGAAGACTTGAAGCCCTTCCTGCCAAGTGACGCAGCCAACATCAATTCGCAAAATAGCAAGGAGCTATTCTTCAAGGGACAGGCAGTTATGTTGTTCGGCGGTTCCTGGGATCTGCAAACCGTCTCTGATAAAGCCGATTTTGCCTGGGGCGTGTTTGCTGTGCCTTCACCCACGCTTCAAACGTATGTTGTCTTCCAGCCAGATGTAGGGATCGGTATCAACCGCGAATCTGCCCACTCAGAGGAGGCAAAGTTCTTCCTCGAATGGATGATGTCAGAAGAAGCAGTGAACCTGACTGCAAAAAATCTGGCGGGCTTTTATCCTTTGAACAACAAGGTTGATGCCAGTCAGGCTAGTGATGCAAATGACGAAAAATTCCTTAAGCTGGTCAACACCTACGATGGTGATATTCGTTGGATGTATACCGAGATCTCCAGCAAGATCCCCAGTGCAGATGCGATCATCCGTAAGGATCTGTATAATATGGTGGCATTTGACTTGACGCCGCAGGAAGCCGCCCAGCAACTCCAAAGCGGACTCGGCGAATGGTACGAGCCAGCACAGAGTTGTAAGTAAACGAATCAAAAACGCCTTCTGTGAAAGAAGGCGTTTTTGATTCGTTTGAAATTTTTATTTTCTGGCTTGCTGTTTGGCGATCTTGGTCAGGATTTCAAGCAGCGGTTCCATTTTGTGAGGGACAGATGTATCGCTGGTTGTTACTGTTTGTTGCCGTTTTTCGGTTACGACGGTGATGGAGTAAGTAAACCCATCTGCAACTTGTTGTTTGCCCGGGATTTGTTCCGGCAGTTCGTCAAAATCCATCTCATCCAATAACTCTAAAATCTGGTGCGCCTGATCTTTTGGCAAGTCATCCAATTCGAAATCAGCGGCAAAGCGGATGCCTGCAAAGCCACCAGTGCGTTCGAATTTGATACGTTTCACTTTCATAGTTGTGTCCTTACGCTGCGCCGATCAACTTCAACAATGATCCGAGACAGCCATTGCCGGGCGTGGGCGTCGGAGTCGGTGTCGGTCCACTGCCTTCTACATCGATACCAACTTCAGACCAACCCAACTTAACCGCTTGTTGTTCAAGACTCCCAGCCCCGAATAAGGCTCCTGCTACTGTATAGGTTTGATTGGCGCAGGACTGGAAGTTGGAACTACTGGTTAATTTATCGCGGAGGGTTACATACCAGATCTGCCCGGCTTTTTCCCAGGCTTTGCCGCCCAGTTGCGTAGCAACAGTATAGAAGGCGCGATTAGGAATGCCGGAATTAATATGTACCCCGCCATTATCACTGGATGTATTTACATAATCGTTCATATGTCCAGGCTGCGGATCCTTGCCGAGGACGGGGTCATCATACGCCGTGCCGGGCGCTTTCATGGAACGTAATGCCACGCCGTTCACACCCGCAGCGAGGAGACCCGCACCGATCAGCCAATCTGCCTGGTCGGCAGTTTGATTTAAAGAGTATTGCTTGACCAGCGAACCAAACACATCTGACATGGATTCGTTCAATGCCCCAGGTTGTTGACTGTACACTAATTTGGCTTCAAATTGCGTGACGCCGTGGGTTAGCTCATGACCGATCACATCGATCGCGATCGTGAAGCGGTTAAAAAGTTCGCCGTCGCCGTCGCCGTAAACCATTTGCTCTCCGTCCCAGAAGGCGTTGTCATAATCTTTTTTGTAATGCACCGTCGAGTCAAGGCGCATGCCATTGTTGTCAATGGAATCCCGGCTGTAAATATTTTTGTAAAGATCATAGGTAATGCCGCTGCCGTCATAGGCTTCGTTGACAGCCACGTCTGCCACCGGTCCATCGCCTTCTTTGCGGGCTATGGTGCCGGGCAAAGTGGTGCCGTTCCTGGCATCGTAGACGATGCGTTCCTTGCCGCCTCCCGCTGCCTGCACGCGAAATGCCGCTGCCGTAAAATCAGACATGGCGCGCCGCTGACCGCGCATTTGCTCAGTGACTTTGAGGGTGCTGATCGCCAAGCTCTTTTGATCGGTAGAACCATGGGTGGCTATATTATTCAGTACATGCGGCGGGAGGATGCAATTAATTGGATGACGATGATTGTGATTATGCATGGTACTTGTCCTTTCGTGTTACGGTTAAGGGATTGATATTACCGCTTACCTCATTGAAAAACAAACTTCTTGCACGGCTTTGTAAGCTGGACTCAAAACTTGCAGGTTACCTAATCATGCGACACTATGTAGTATACGTCTTTTTATTGCCATTTTCAATCACATTTGGATGGTACTTTGGTTTTTATTGTTGATTGGCATCTGCGGATTGAACCTGGAGATGTTCGGGAGCGACTTGAAGCCCGACAAAGTTTGCAAAGGTCAGGTCGGCAAAAGTTAATCCCAATGCG
>CAZMQE010000018.1:3632-8009 GCA_964568115.1 uncultured Anaerolinea sp. | reverse complement strand
AGAAACAATTTTGCCTGCTCGAAATCTCCAACGACGAATTCAATTTCGGTGCGGTTGACGATCCCTTGTTCGCTCTTGCCTGCATCTTTATAGGTGAGCTTTGCTTCCGTATCCTGTCTCAGCCGCAGTACACGCCCCTCGGAACGGAGGCGGGCGTCGGGTAGGTCGAAGCGGATATTTATCTCCAACACACGCGGCTGAATCAAACGCGCCTCCAGATCCTGGAGGCGCGACTCGATTTTTTTCAAATCCCGAACATAAAATTTGGCTTCGATCTCTTGCATGTTAATGCACGCTCAATAGAGGCTGCTTCTGTTCCACACTTTCGCCCGCTTTGACCTTGATGCGGTTTACGATGCCATCGCGGGGGGCTTTGAGTTCGTTCTGCATTTTCATGGATTCGAGAATGAGCAGCACCTGTCCTTTTTTAACTTCCTGACCTTCTTCAACAGGGACTGCCACGACCAGCCCAGGCATGGGGGCTTTCAGATGATATTCGCCCGTGTCTTCCACGCCGCCACCGGCTGCCGCGCGTAGACGTTTCTCGCGTTCATCCTCCACGGTGACAGGGTAAAGGCGTCCGCGTAAAAGCACCTGCCAATTGTCATCGCCGCGCTGCACATAGGATTCATGCGATTTGCCATCGACGATCAGCGAGTAGACTGGCTGCCCGCTTACGGATTCAAAATCAACGCCATAGAGCTTGCCGTTGACACTGAGATGTTTATCGTCAATGATCTCAACGAGGAATTCTTTGCCTTCAACAGTTGTAATGTATTTCATGGGCGATTACCTGTGCATTCTTTCCCAGCGCCCGACCCACTTCCAGTTGCTGGTATCGCGTTCATTGCGATTGACGATCTGAGCGGAACGTTCGGTTTCGCGGTGGGCGATCAAGGTTGCCAGAATGGCGGCAACCTCTGACTGGCTTTGGCGCGTTTCTTCCGATTCTTCCATGGTGAAACGTTCCTCTACAAAACGAGTGTCGTATTGACCCGCCATGAAGCGATGCGAGTCCATCATGGTTTGATGGAAGGGGATGTTCGTGCGCACGCCTACGATGCGATATTCTTCCAGTGCGCGGCGCATGCGTAAAATAGCTTGCGCACGCGTCTCGCCCCACACGATCAATTTGGCGATCATCGGATCATAGAACGGTGTGATCTCGAAGCCGGGATAGACACCCGTGTCAATGCGTACGCCGGGACCGGTGGGGAGGATGCTATGCGTGATCGTGCCAGTGGACGGCATAAAATTGTTATAAGGGTCTTCAGCGTTAATGCGGCATTCGATCGCATGTCCATTGAAATGCACATCTTCCTGCTTGTAACTCAGTACACGTCCACGCGCGATGCGGATCTGTTCTTTCACGATGTCGATGCCGGTCACCATTTCAGTAATGGGATGTTCCACCTGTAGACGCGTGTTCATTTCAAGGAAATAAAAATGATTATCCTTATCGAGCAAAAATTCGATCGTACCCGCGTTGACGTAATTCACTGATTGCGCGGCTTTAACCGCGACCGAGCCCATTTGTTGCCGCAACTCTTCACTCAATGCGGAGGATGGCGCTTCTTCCAATAATTTTTGATGTCGGCGTTGCAACGAACATTCGCGTTCGCCCAGGTGGATCACATTGCCATGCATATCCGCCAGAATCTGGATCTCGATATGCCGTGCGCCTTCGACTAGTTTCTCCAAATAAACGTTGCCATCCCCAAAAGCGGATTCAGCCTCACGCCTCGCGGACGCCAGTAGAGCTGGCATCTCTTCCAGGCTTTTTACCTCTCTCATGCCTTTTCCGCCGCCGCCCGCTGTGGCTTTGATCAACAACGGGAAGCCGATCTGCGGCGCGACAGCGAGCAGTTCATCATTCGTGAGTCCGCCTTCGCCTTCGGTGCCTGGTACCACTGGCACACCCGCCACAGCGACCGTGTTGCGTGCGGTCATCTTGTCGCCCATGGCTGCAATGGCAGAGGGCTTAGGTCCAATGAATGAGATGCCGTTTTCCTCACATGCAGCTGAGAAATCTTCGCGTTCTGCCAGAAAGCCATACCCGGGATGGATCGCATCGGCGCCAGACTTTTTGGCAATATCCAAGATCTTATCCATCCGCAAATAGGATTCACGTGAAGGGGCAGGACCTAAAAGATAGGCTTCATCCGCATAACGCACATGCATGGCACGCCGATCTGCCTCTGAATACACGGCAACGGTTTCGATGCCTAATTCACGGCATGCCCGAATGATGCGGACTGCGATCTCGCCACGGTTTGCTACTAAGACTTTTTTGAACATGACACCTCATCCTATGTCGTTGCGAGGAGCGCTCTTGCTCTTTGCGACGAAGCAATCTCCAACACCGTGACGGGGATTGCTTCGTCGGGCTGACGCCCTTCTCGCAATGACGGAAAATTACAATGGAATATTCCCGTGTTTCTTCGCTGGGCTGGAATCGCGTTTGTTGCTCAACATTTCGAGCGCATTGATCAAGCGCGGACGGGTTTCCTTGGGCTCGATCACATCGTCAATGTAGCCGCGTTCTGCCGCCACGTAGGGACTGGCAAATTTCTCGCGATACTCGGCAACCAATTCCGCTTTTTTCTTGATTGGGTCTTTGGCTTTTTCGAGTTCCTTGCGAAAGATAATGTTGACTGCGCCATCGGGTCCCATCACGGCGATCTCAGCCGTGGGCCATGCGAGGTTGATGTCACTGCGGATGTGTTTGGATGACATTACGCAATACGCGCCACCGTACGCTTTGCGGGTGACAACGGTCAGCTTGGGAACCGTCGCTTCGCAATAGGCATACAAAAGTTTTGCGCCTGAGCGGATGATGCCATGATGTTCCTGGAAAGTGCCCGGTAAAAAGCCGGGTACATCCTCGAAGGTAATGATCGGAATGTTGAATGAATCACAGAAGCGCACAAAGCGCGCACCTTTTTCGCTGGCATCAATATCCAACACGCCAGCCAGCACTGCTGGTTGATTGGCAACGATACCCACCGAGTGACCACCCAAGCGCGCAAAGCCTACCACTATATTCTGAGCGTAGCCCTCGTGGATCTCGAAGAACTGTCCGTTATCCACGATCGGGCGGATAACATCCTTGATGTCGTAGGGTTTATTTGCATCGTCTGGGACCAGGCTGTTCAACGCTTCGTCCATGCGTAATGGATCATCGCTTTGAACAAATGGAGGATCTTCCATATTGTTTTGCGGCAGATACCCCAACATCTTGCGGATCAAATACAACGTGTCTGCTTCGCTATCGGCGGCAACATGGCACACACCGGATTTTTCCGAGTGCACGCTTGCGCCGCCCAGATCCTCAAACGATACTTCTTCATGCGTTACCGCTTTCACTACATCAGGTCCGGTGACGAACATGTAGGAAGTGTTGCGAGTCATGAAGATGAAATCTGTGAGAGCAGGGGAGTAGACTGCGCCACCGGCACAGGGTCCCATGATGGCTGAGATCTGCGGGATAACGCCCGATGCCATGGTGTTCTTCAAAAAGATATCTGAATAACCAGCCAGCGCCACAACACCTTCCTGAATACGCGCGCCGCCTGAATCATTCAAGCCGATCATGGGTGCGCCGTTCTTCATCGCCATATCCATGATCTTGCAAACCTTTGCGGCATGCACTTCACCAAGGCTCCCGCCGAACACGGTAAAGTCTTGCGAGAAGACATACACAAGCCGACCTTCGATCGTGCCCCAGCCAGTGACAACTGAGTCGCCCATGTATCTTTGCTTATCAAGATCAAAGTCATGGGTGCGGTGTTGGACGAAGGCATCTACTTCGTGAAAGGAGCCTTTGTCCAATAAAAGATCAATACGTTCGCGCGCGGTCAGGCGTCCTTTTTTGTGTTGAGCTTCAATGCGCTCGGCGCCGCCGCCCAGCCGTGATTTGGCTTTTTGTTCATTAAGAACCTGGATTTTCGTTTTGTTGCTCATACTCCTCGCTTCTGATAAAAAAGTTTCGTGTGCTTGTGTGGAATGTGCAGATCAGGGTGATGCCAAGGATCACGATCGAACCAACCACGGCAAATGGTACATTTGCACGGGGTAGTTGATAGAAAACTCTCTCGAGCCAGTATTCTATCAGCCAAACGGATATGGATGTAAGGATCGCCAGACGAGTCCACTTTTTGCCTGTGAACATGCTCCAGAGCAGGACGCCTCCTGCCACAGCCCAGCCTGCTCCCGTTGTGGATAGATATACCGGGCTGAGACTGGATCCGAACTCAACTAAAACATCCCATGCGCGCAGGGTCGCGAAGAATCGCACAGCGCCCCAGGCTAACATGCTTAACACCATCCATAGGAGCAGGGTTACACCGAAAGGTCTTTTTCTTAGCATGGATTTAT
>CAZMQE010000018.1:0-3532 GCA_964568115.1 uncultured Anaerolinea sp. | reverse complement strand
GAATCAACTTCCGGCTGCGAAGGAGGCGTGGTTTTCATCCAACTAAGGGGCATGATAACGCACGAGGTCTTTGCCGCCGTAGCGGACGTCCATCCACTCGATATAGGGCGCAAATTGACCTTTGTAGGGGAGTTGATTGAGAAGATCGCTATTGGCAAGGATGTAATCCATGCCTTCGTTTGCCAAATATTCACCGGCTTTTTTATCCTTGAGCAATTGAAAATAGGTGTAACTATTGATCAAGCCGTCCATATTGATCACGGTGCGGTCGTGGACGAAGTAGCCCGCGTTGCCGCCGCCTGTGAAGCCGACGATACTGCCTGGTTCGGTGTTCGCTTCGATGAATTCAGCAAGGTCATTGTTGGGGTCGGTCGGCTGCCATTCGTTGTAGGTCATGTTGGCGCGGATGTTGCTCCATAATGGAGATAGTTGTGCATACCCAAAAACCAGTGCGATGACCCAGATCAAAGTTTGTAGATGAGGGACTTTACGAACTGCCAGATAAAACATTCCGAAGATCAAACTGATTGCCAATACGACCAACACCAACTGGCTGACCCAATACCATTCTTTGTAAGCCGAGTAGCCCATGGCGTGATAATACAGCACTTGCAGCCATGCGCTGGCAAAGAGCGGGACCATGGCCAGTTGTGCGATGGTTGATTTTGCTTTTTGTTTATTTGTAAACAGCAACAGGTAATACAGCAGGGCGAAGATGGACAGGATGACGAGATATTGAATACCAAATTTTTCAGACCATGCACCGAGTAACGTTGAAACAGGATGCCACGTATTCGATTCGCCCATGGAATTGATTCCAAAAAAGGAAAATAGATCCACGGCAGGTCCGTCGTAGACGCGACCGGGCAAGTTACCCCACCAGCGTTTGATCTGCCCACTGACAGGTGAGAAGGTGCCGAAGAAAATTTTATTCGAGAGCATGTAGAGCGCCAGTCCACTGGCTACAACACTGAAGTAACGCATGCCATCTGTAAGCCAGGGCTTCCAATTCTGGCGCAAGTATTCCAGGGGTGTGACATTTTCGCCCGCCGTGGATCCAGTCGTTCTTAATCCCAATACGCTGAAGCGACTCACTGTAAAGAAGATGGCTGTAAATACAAGATCGTATGCAATGGCACTGCGGGGAAAACCATTAAAATGCTCAAGTCTAGCCAGCGCAAGCATGAGCACGGCTGTAATGCTTGTGCCGATCAGCAGAAACAATGCCAACCGTGTAAAAAGTTTTGAGGCTTTCGATAAGACCGCCGGTTGATACAAACCGAGAAAATAAGCGCTGGTTAGTTTAACCACCAAACTCACTGCCACCATGGTGATGGCGGCATCTGAGAAACCGTAGTATTCAGGGAAGGTCAGCCGCAGGGTAAAAGCCAGCAAGACCGAAACGAGAAGCGCTGAAATATCCAACGGCAGGAGATAGCGCAGCGGTGAATTGCGGAAGATGATCCAGATGCCTGCCATGCCTGCCAGAAAGATCAAGTCCAAACGGCTGAGTACTGCGAGCATGGCAATGAGACCCAGTGTAAACAATTGTTTATTTGAAACCGGCTTGTTTCGCCATGTGGTTTCAAACTCATGTAATTTATAAACCAATAGCAGAACAAAGAAAACGGCAATGCCGGTTTCCAAGCCCTGTTGATACACGCGTGTCAGCACATCGTAATTGAATGCCCAATAGACGGCGACAATCGCGCCGATGGCGGGCGTAAAGATTTTACCGATCAGGCGAAAGAAAAGAATTGCGGTCGCGGCGGAAAGTCCACCGAGCACCACCAGCAATACTCGCAATGGCAGAATTAAGTCGAAGCGCGCCAATGCGAAGATGGGAATGCACACCAACATCCATAACGGATGATAACCGTTCGTGAGGTTGATACCATCGAAGGTGCTGCCGTGCCCCTCGCTGATGTTTTGCGCCACCTTGAAATAGTAGTATGCATCGTCGCGGGTGAACCAGCGCCATGATAAATTTTGCGAATCAGATAGCGCCGCATATAAACTGATCGCGATAACAATAACCACCAATAGTATTTCAAACCAACGAGAACTCTTCATTAGCCAATATCCAGTGTGATCTTTCCGAAATTTTCATTCTGCCATAACCGTATCTGTGCAGCGGCGGCATCTTTGAGCGGGTACATTGTATCCAGTATTGGTTTTAATTTCCCGGTCACGATGAGATCCATGACTTCTTTGAAATCAGCGAGCGTGCTCATTGTGGAGCCGATGATGCTCAGATGTTTTGCGAAAATATAGCGATTATCGATTTCAAATTTCGGACCCGCGCTATTGCCCACGGTGAGCAGCCGTCCGCCTTTGCGCAACGCACGCAGACTTTGCATGAACGTGGTGCCGACGTTATCTACAACGACATCCACGCCGCGTTTGTTCGTGGCGAGATAGACAGCCTTTGACCAATCCGCTTCTTTTGATCTATCGATCAGGATATCTGCGCCAATGGACTCAGCCTTCGCCAACTTCTGCGCATCAGACCCCACCATCACGACCTGGGCACCCAGCCATTTGGCGATCTGCACGCTGGCAGTATTGACGCCGCCACCCGCCCCGACGATCAAAACGGTTTCGCCCGATTGCAAGTTCCCGCGTTTGACTAATGAGTGCCACGCGGTTTGATAGACCAACGCTGACGCCGCAGCTTGATGAAAATCGAAATCATTCGGGAGTTTGTATAACTGTCTTACCGGCACACAGACATATTCGGCATACGTCCCGCGGATGGTTTCGCCGAGCAAGTGCCAATTGCTGCACAGGTTATCTCTTCCGGCGAGGCAGAACTCGCAGGAACCGCAACCCAGATTGGCGTTGAGTACGACGCGGTCGCCAACTTCCAAATCTTTGGTTGCGCCATTGATCTCAACGATCTCTCCAGCACCATCCGCGCCGTTGATGTGCGGCAGATCCAACTTCAAGCCTGCCCAGCCATTGCGCACCAACACATCCATCCGATTCAACGCCGCAGCGCGCAAACGGATCAACGCTTCGCCGGGTTTTGGTTCTGGGGTGGGGAAGTCGGTATATTCGAGAACTTCCGGTCCGCCGTGTTGGTGAAAGAGGACTGCTTTCATGTCCTTGTTTATTTGAATCCCAATTCACTTCTTGAAATCACCAGCCGTTGTATCTCGCTTGTGCCCTCGTAAATTTCTGTGATCTTAGCGTCGCGGAAATAACGCTCAACCGGCAGTTCCTTGCTGTAGCCCATGCCGCCGTGGATCTGCACCGCTTGATGAGTTACATACATCGCTGTCTCGCTTGCAAATAATTTCGCCATCGAGGCTTCCAACGAATAGCGGCTGCCATCCTTTTTGGATTTCTCCTTGGCGAGCGCCGCGTTATAGATCAATAAGCGGGATGCTTCGATGCGGGTCTTCATGTCGGCGATCTTGAAGCCCGTCCCTTGGAACGCTCCGATGGGTTGACCGAACGCTTCTCTCTCAGCCGCATATTGTTTCGCTGCTTCGTAAGCCGCTTCTGCGATCCCAAGCGCTTGCGTCGC
>CAZMQE010000017.1:3830-24705 GCA_964568115.1 uncultured Anaerolinea sp. | reverse complement strand
GCTGCCATACAACGCCAGCAAACCGATGCCAAATTACAGGCTGAGTTATTGAACAGAAAACAATTGATCGCGGAACTAGAATCCAAGAATGCCGAACTCGAACGCTTTACCTATACCGTGTCACATGATCTGAAATCGCCGCTGTTCACCATCCGCGGCTTTCTCGGGTATCTGGAACAGGATGCCCTGGCTGGCAAACATGAGCGCGTGAAATCAGATATGGAACGGATCAGTGCCGCCACTGAAAAGATGCAGATGCTATTGAACGACCTGCTTGAACTTTCGCGAATCGGGCGGCTCAAGAATGCGTCGGTTAGTATCCCGTTTGAAGAATTGGCACGGGATGCGGTGGAACTGGTGCATGGCCAGATCACACAGCGCGGCGTTGCCATTCATATTGATGCAGACCTGCCCACGGTCTTTGGCGACCGCCAGCGTTTGGTGGAAGTGATTCAGAACCTCGTGGATAACGCCTCCAAATTCATGGGCGATCAACCTGAACCGCTCATTGAGATCGGGCAGGCTGGGGCAGAAACTGGGCAGCCAGTATTGTATGTACGTGATAACGGTATCGGGATTTTGCCCGAACATCATGACCGCGTCTTTGGCTTGTTCAATAAATTGGACGTGAAAAGCGATGGCACCGGCATCGGACTCGCTCTCGTGAAGCGAATTGTAGAGGTCCACGGCGGCAGGATCTGGGTCGAGAGCGAAGCGGGAAAGGGGTCCACGTTTTATTTCACATTGCCCACGCCTCCTGAAGAAAAGTCCAATGGAGTTTGAGCGATGTGGCGTAGGCTAATCATTGGTTTGAAAGCTCCGGTGTTTCCGGGGGATGAAGAACAGACGCGGCGTGCCCGTGCCTTGAATGCGATCCATTTAAATATGGGGTCGGCTCTTGTGGTGTTGGGCACCTTCGGAATCCTGTTTGTGTTCGCAGAAAAAATAGTAACCTCGATCCTTCTGTTGATCGGTGTTTTGATCACGATAGGCGGAATGATCTTGAACCGGCGCGGCTATGTAAAGTCAGGCGGTGTGATTTTGTTGGCAACGCTTTGGGCTATGACGATGGTTATGTCCAGTCTTTCAGGCGGCGTGCGTAGTTTAGATATTATCTTCTTTATATCTGGTACTGTGATCGCGGGGATTGTGTTGGGTGCAAAAGGCGCGTATTCGTATGCCGGGTTGAGTTTGCTCTCTGGTTTGGGGTTGGTTTTGATCGGCAATGCTGGTTTTGAATTCCCGCAAATTTTCATGTTTCCTCCGGCAGGTGCTTGGATCATTTTGCTCATCAACCTTGTTTTTACGGTTGTGCCGCTTCAGGTGGCGGTGCAGAGTCTTTCAGATTCAGCCTCGCGCGCCCGGATAAGTGAGGAGCGCTATCGGTTGATCGCTTCGGTCATGTCTGATTATGCTTTTTCGATCGAGTATGGGCTCAATGGAGAAGTAGCAGACCAATGGTTGAGCGGCGCGTTTGAAGAGATCACGGGGTATGCGCCTGAAGAATATTTTGCACGGGGCGGTTGGAGCTCGATCTTGCATCCTGACGATAAAAAGCAAGACGAACGTGATATGGCGCAGTTATCCGCCAATCAAAAAGTTGTGACTGAAGTCCGTATCATCCAAAAGAACGGTAATATTCGTTGGGTGCTTTCTTATGGTCATCCGATATGGGACGATAAAAATAACCGCCTGGCAGGTATTTATGGAGCTGTGCAGGATATTACCGACCGTAAGGGTATTGAGATCAGTTTGCGTCAGCGCGCCGATGAGATGGCGTTGCTCTATCAGATCACTTTGGCGCTCACCAGTGAAGCGGATCTGTATCATGCCTTGCGCGTTCTCGTAAAAGAACTCAAACGGGTGATGACCGTCGATGCTTTTCACATCGGTCTGTATGATGAGCAAACCGACCTGTTCACGTATTCGCTGTTTTTGAATCTTGGAGAAGACCTGCAAATCCCGCCCCGCAAATTGCAGGAGAAGCCCGGGCTGACATGGGAAGTGATTTCCAAGGGACAAATTCTGTATTTGCAGGATATTACGGACCCCGCAACAAAACTCAAGCATAATATTGTCATTGTCATAGATGCCGGCATACGCTCATACATTGGCATCCCATTGATGCTGCACGAACGCGTGATCGGCATCATGTCTGTGCAAGCCTGTCAGGTGGCGGCGTATACTGCTGATCAAATTCGATTATTAGAAATGCTCGCAGGGCAGGTTGCCATCACCATTGAGAAATTAAATCTGCTTGAGCAACTTCACCAGGAACTGAATGAACGCAAATTGTTGATCGCAGAACTGGAATTGAGAAATGCAGAATCAGAAACTCTGCGTGAGAGTACTGCGATCGTAGCTGCCACGCTCGAGCGCTCTGAAGCAATTACGCTGATCCTGGAACAACTCGCCCGGGTTGTACACTACGACAGCGCCTCCGTACAGTTGTTGGTTGGTGACATGCTGGAAATTGTGAGTTCCAGCGGATTGGATGTTAATACTAATATTGGAATGCAATTCAAGTTGAATGAGAGTGAGCCTGCATACCCGGTACTGCAAGGACATGTCCCATATTTGCTTTATGAGGACGTTCAGATTTCCATTCCCACCTTTAATGATATTCCGCATAATGGCATCCATGCTTGGATGGCGATTCCTTTAAAAGCGAAAGGTCAGGTTGTTGGCATCATCGCGTTGGATGGACAGCGCCCCGGTCAATTCACTGAAAGGGATGCAATACTCGCGGTCACCTATGCCAACCAGGTGGCAGTTGCCTTGGAGAACGCGCGCCTGTTCAGCGAATTACAGGACAAATTCGCCGAACGTCAAAAATTGATCGCCGAGCTTGAAAACAAGAATGCTGAACTGGAACGCTTCACTTATACCGTATCACACGACCTGCGTTCACCGCTTGTGACCATCAAAGGCTTTTTAGGATACCTCGAGCGCAGCGCCAGCGCCGGGAATATGGAGAGCTTTCATAAAGACATGGCGCGTATCAGCAACGCCACAGACCGCATGGACCATCTGCTCAAAGATGTGCTGGAGCTTTCGCGCATTGGGCGGCTGGTCAATGCGCCTGTCGATGTGCCGTTTGGAGATCTGGTGAAAGAAGCTGTGGAAATTGTCCACGGACGATTGGATGCGCGCGGCATTACGCTTCATACTCAGCCGGACCTGCCTCTCGTCCATGGAGATAAGCCGCGTCTGATAGAGGTTCTGCAAAACCTGATCGATAACGCTGCCAAGTATATGGGCGCTCAATCCAAACCCCTGATCGAGATCGGCAGCACAGGCTTCGACTCGCAGGGCAATCAGATCTTTTTCGTGCGTGATAACGGTATGGGGATCGCTCCCGAATATTATGAGCGCATCTTTGGCTTGTTCGATAAACTGGATGCATCGAGCGATGGCACGGGGATCGGGCTTGCGCTGGTGAAGCGCATCATCGAATTCCACGGCGGGCGCATCTGGGTGGAATCAGCAGTGGGGCAGGGCACAACGTTTTATTTTACTTTGCAAGGCTGATCGCAGGTTCGAGATAGTGTCTTGAGGAGACTGGTTATGGATACGTTTGCACAATCTGTAATGGGCTGGTTGCGCCAGCCAGATTATGAAGATCAAGATAAAAATCTTACCGCGCTTTATATTCAGTTCATTGTGTTGATCATTATTGCGGCGACAGCAATCCTTGGATTTGTGTACGCTGCGGTTGGGCAGGTCAATTATGTTATTTTTCTTTTGGCTGATATATTGATCCAGACGCTTGTGATTGTGCTGATCCGTTATAAGAAATTACAAAGTGCTTTAAGTCTTTTTCTGATCGCCGCCTTGGTTTTATTGAGTTTGGGCGTTTTTTCAGGAGGCGGTATTCATTCCAGTAGTGCCGTGTTGTACCCGGTCATATTACTTTTTGCCAGCCTGTTGCTGGATCAGAAATCTTATATTACCTATGTATGCCTCTGTATCGCCAGCATTGGATTGATTGTTTACGCTGAGCACCAAAAACTCACCCCGGTGTACGTGCCCGATGCACCTGAGCTGCCTTTGTTTCTTTCTGTGGGGTTGATCGTACTGAGTGCTGCCTTTATTAGCCGCTTCATTACGGAGAACCTGCAAAACAGCATCAGAAGATCCCGCCAATATGCCCAGGTACTATCCAATCAAAAAGCCATGCTGGATCGTGTTGGACAGGCGGTGGTGGGTTGCACGGTGGATGATACGATCATTTACTGGAACCATGCCGCGCTAAATTTATATGGTTGGAAAACCGAAGAAGTTGTTGGGCGTAAGTACTATGAAGTGCTGCCAACCCAATTGACCCCGGAAATGATCGAAGGGATTCGGGCTGTCTTGCGTAGAGGGGATATTTGGTCAGGTGAGTTTGTTGTTCAAAAGCGTGATCGGAATGCAGTGACGGTGCTTGGAACAGTATCCGCTTTGCGAGATGATGCCGGTGCGGTCGTTGGCTGGATCGGGGTTGCTGCTGATCTCTCAGAACGCGTCAAAGTGGCGGAAGTTGACAAGCGCCGCGCCGAGGAGATGGAGTTGTTGTATCGCCTGGGTGTTTCTTTGGCTTCGGGTAAAAATTTATACGATACCCTTCTGGCATTGCAAGGGGAGATCGTCAAGTTTATCCAGGCTGATGCTTTTTATGTTGCCATCCATGATAAAGAAACAGACCTTGTCAGGTATCCGATCTTTTTCGATGAGGGCAGTCCCGTACCGGATTTGCCGCGCCGGTTACATGAAAGACCCGGGCTGACCGGCGCCGTGATCTTTAGCGGTAAAACCTTATATCTGCCTAATATGTTCGATCCCGAAGTACAGAAAAATTATAGCCCGGTGGATGACAATGGATTTATCCTGTATACCTTTCTAGGGATTCCGCTAATAACCGACGGAAATACGATCGGTATGTTGTCAGTCCAAAGTAAACAGATCGATGCCTATACAACCGATCAAATTCAATTAATGGAAAATATTGCCATCCAGGCGGCGATTGCGATCGATAAGGCAAACCTGTTGGATCAACTCAAGCAGGAATTGACTGATCGCAATCATGCTCAGGCGCAATTACGCGAACGGGAAGCGATTCTAGAAGCCATTACATTTTCTGCAGAACAGTTCTTAAAATCTGCAGATTGGCGCACCAACATGAGCCTTGTGCTTGAGCGCCTGGGGAAGACCCTCAACGTAACCCATGCTTATCTTTTTGAAGATCACCTCAATGCAAATGGTGACGCGGTGACTTCGATGCGCTATGAATGGACTGCTCCAGGTTACCCAAGCGATCTCGATGCTGAGTATTTTCAGAGTTCGAAGATTGAGCAGAAAGGCTATGAAGAACAGGTGGCAGCGTTACGGCGCGGGGATGTGCGTACTGGGAACTCATCCACATTCAATCCCATCGAAAAAGAAAGTATGGCTGAACTGGGGGTGAAAGCCATTTTGGAAGTGCCGATCTTTGTCAATGACCGGGAGTGGGGGGCGATCGGTTTTGATGATTTTGAACGGGAACGGGAATGGAGTAACGCCGAGGTGGATGCCTTGAAGATCGCGGCGGGTGTGCTCAGCGCAGCGATCCAGCGTCAGGAAGCTGAATCAGCTTTACGTGATTCAGAACGGATCTATCGTCAGGCAATTGAAGCGGCAGGGGCGGTCCCATATTATCAGGATTATCAATTTGATCGCTATCAGTTCATGGGGCAAGGGATTCAAAAGATCACCGGGTATACAGCTGAAGAAATGACTTCTTCGTTATGGAATACCATTTCGCAGGAACATGAATTACGTGGTGATCTGGCGGGCTTGGAGGTTAACGAAGCCACGCAGCGTGTGCGTAAGGGTGAGCTAAGCTATTGGAGAAGTGATGTTCGTATTATCACAAAAGATGGTCGCTCCAAGTGGATCGCCGATAGCGCGATCGAGTTGTTTGACGAGAGCGAGCATTCTTATGCTTCGATCGGTATCATGCAGGATATCACCGAGCGCAAACAGATCGAAGCCAGTTTGCGTCAGCGTGAGGCGATGTTGGCTGCCACGATGTATGCTGCGGAGCAATTTTTAAAATCGTCAGATTGGCGTCTTAGTATGGAGCATGTGTTGGAGCGCTTGGGGAAAGCCTTTCATGCTTCGCATGCCTATGTGTTTGAACATTTTGTGGGCGCGGATGAGCTTGAATATTCAACGTTGAAATATGAATGGACTGCGCCTGGTCAAGTTAATGATTTTGATCGTCCTCATTACCAGGTGCCCAATCCCATCAGTATGGATGAGGGCAGTACAGATCATGATTTACGGCAGGGTCGTATTTTTAGCGGGAATTTGTCCACCTTCCCGCCTGCTGAAAGGGACAGGTTGTTCCATCTGGGCGTGAAAGCCATGATGGAAGTGCCGTTGTTCGTGGATGGGAAGTGGTGGGGAACACTGGGTGTGGATGATTTTGAAAATGAACGCGAGTGGAGCAACGCGGAGGTGGATGCGCTTAAGATCCTGGTGGGCATTCTTAGTAGTGCCATCCAGCGTCAGGATGCTGAAACCGCTGTGCGCGAGTCGGAACGGATCTATCGTCAGGCAATTGAGGCTGCAGGGGCGGTTCCGTATTATCGCAACTATAAAAATAACAAGTATGAGTTTATGGGGAGTGAGATCGAAAAGATGATCGGTTACAAGCCGGAGGATGTTACTGTCGAATTGATGAAGAACATTATGAAGGAGAATGTTCCTCTGGGTGAGGGGCTGGGGATGCCGATCGATGATGCTGTCAATTCTGCGCGTACCGGCAGGTTCAAAATATGGCGCTCAGATATGCGCGTGCTTGCCAAAAACGGGCAAGAGAAATGGATTACGGATAGTGCAGTGGAACTGTTCGATGATGCTGAGCTTTCATATGCTTCAGTTGGCATTATGCAGGATGTGACGGATCGCAAGACGACCGAGGCTAATTTACGCCAGCGCGAATCCATTCTGGAGGCGATCACTTTTTCAGCCGAACAATTTTTGCGAGCCACCGAGTGGCGTGAGCGCATCAATGCGGTGTTGGAACGGTTGGGCCGGGAATTCAATGCTTCGCATGCCTATCTTTTTGAAAAGCACATGAGTGCTGATGGGGTGTTGTTGAATTCCCTGCGCTATGAGTGGGTGGCACCGGGTCAACATGCAGATATGGATAACCCAGCCTATCAAAATGCACCCATACATGAAACCGAGTTTAGGAGATATTACAAGATCCTGGATAGCGGCGAGCCTTTCGTGGGCAGTACTTCCTATTTCCTGGAAGTGGAAGAAGAACAAGCATGGATGCATGTGACTGGCATCAAAGCCCTGCTTGAAATGCGGATCGTGGTGGACGGCAGGCAGTGGGGCACGATCGGTTTCGATGATATGGTGAGCCCGCGCGAATGGACACCCATGGAAGTGGATGTGATCAGAGTTGCTGCGAGTGTGCTGGGTGCCGCTATCAAGCGGCAGATGGTTGAAGCTGCTTTACAAAAGGAATTGGATGAACGTAAACGCACAGAACAGGCTTTGCGGTTCTCAGAGGAAAAATTCTCCAAGGCTTTCCAGTCCACGCAGATGTTGATGACCATTGAAGATAGTCATAATAAGTTGATTGATGCGAACAAGGCATTTTTGGATGGGTTTGGTTATGACCGGGATGCCATTGTTGGTCATAGCGTCTCTGAGCTGAATGTTTTTTACGATCAAGCGGATATCCAGAAGTTGAGGCAGGAGCTTCAGGAGAAAGGCGTCTTGAAGGATTTTGAAATGCGCTTTCGCCGCAAATCTGGCGAGGTGGGCTATATTATTCTTTCAAGCGAAAGTTTTTATGTGGATGCCAACGAGTATATATTGACATCGGGACTCGATATTACGGAACGGAAACGCGCCGAGGAAAATTACCGCAGTATCTTTAATAACTCGATCGATGGGATTTTTCAAAGCACAGATGATGGTCGTTTCATCACAGTCAACCCGGCCATGGCGCGCATTTATGGCTACGATTCGCCTGAAGACATGCTGCAGAGCATCAATAATATTGGTACCCAGATCTATGTAGATGCCGGGCAGCGAGATGAAATACGCCAACGCCTGTCTGCAGGCGAGCGGATCGTTGGGTATGAGACTTTGGATTATCGCAAAGATGGATCCATGTTTTGGTCTTCCATGACAATCCAGGCTGTTCGTAATGAAAATGGAAATATCCTATATTATGAAGGCACGGTAGAGGATGTAACGCCGCGCAAACAAGCTGAACTGGAGCGGGAGAAACTCATTACAGACCTGGAAGCAAAAAACACTGAGTTGGAACGTTTCACCTACACTGTCTCGCATGATCTCAAATCCCCGTTGGTAACCATTAATGGTTTCCTGGGTTATCTTGAACAGGACGCCGCCTCAGGCAACATGGAACGCCTTAAAAAAGATACTCAGCGGATCCAGGAAGCGGTCAACAAAATGCAGAGACTGCTGAGTGAATTGCTTGAGCTCTCGCGCATCGGCCGCATGATGAACGCGCCTCAGATCACGTCCTTTGATGGTTTGGTGCGTGACGCTCTGGAGATCGTGCAGGGACGCTTGAATGAACGGAATGTACAGATTCATGTTCAACCCAACCTGCCTGCCGTTTTTGGCGACAAGCCGCGCCTTGTGGAAGTGATGCAAAACCTGCTAGATAACGCAGCAAAATATATGGGCGATCAACCTGAACCGTACATTGAGATCGGTCAACGCGGGGATGAGCAGGGGAAACCGGTCTTCTATGTCAAAGATAATGGAATGGGTGTGGCACCTGAATATCATGAGCGCATCTTCGGTCTCTTCAACAAGCTGGATGCAAAATCCGAAGGTACCGGCGTGGGACTCGCACTCGTGAAAAGGATCATTGAAGTGCATGAGGGTCGGATCTGGATCGAGAGTGAATTGGGACAGGGCGCCACGTTCCTCTTCACGCTTCCCTCCAAGCCGAAACCTGATTCCGTTATATAATATCTTATCTCACTTGAGGAGGACGAAATGAAAAGGGCAGTAAGCATCAGCATTGGTTCATCCAAACGCAACAAGGCTGTGGAAGTTACCTTGCTTGGCGAAAAGGTCAGTATCGAACGCATTGGCACAGACGGAGATATGGAAGCCGCCGCTTTGAAATATAAAGAACTCGATGGCACCGTGGATGCCTTTGGTGTGGGCGGTGCCGATTTGGGCGCATTGGCTGATGGCAAATGGTACCCGTTCTATTCCGTCCAACCGATGGTGCGTTTTGTAAAAAAGACTCCTCTGGTAGATGGCGGTGGACTCAAGAACACACTCGAAAATAAAGCCCCCGCATTCCTGGATAAAAAGATCGCCGAGTACATCAACGCACGCGGACGCAAAGTCCTCGTCACCGTGGGTGTGGATCGCTGGGGACTTTCTCAATCCTTTGTGGATGCCGGTTACGAAACAGTCTTTGGCGATCTGATGTTTGGTCTGGATATTCCCATCGCTATTCATAAGATCAGCCAGCTTAAAACTGTAGCAGCCCTGCTCATGCCCATTGCCGGGCGCCTGCCTTTTGCGTGGATCTATCCCACCGGTGAAAAGCAGGAGAAACGCACACCGAAATGGGGTGAGCACTACGCGTGGGCAACGGTCATCGCCGGTGACTGTCACTACATCAAACGCTTTATGCCCAGTGACCTCACTGGCAAAGTGATTGTCACGAACACAACCACCCCTGAAGATGTCGCTGAATTTAAAAAAGCCGGTGTCAAGTACCTGGTCACCACCACACCCGTATTGGACGGCCGCTCATTCGGCACGAATATGATGGAAGCCGCGTTGGTTGCCATCTCTGGTAAAGGTCGTCCGTTGACCTGGCCCGAATTAACTGAAATGCTCGATAAGCTTGGTTTTGAACCGCAATTACAGGAACTCAATTAATTTACGATTTGCGATGTTGGGTTTACGATTTTTGCTCAATCGACAATCGTAAATCTTCAAGCGTAAATCGACAGGAGACTCTATGGACGCAATCGTAACTGCTGGCGGCATCCCGCAACCGGAAGACCCGCTCTACACCTACTCGCACGGCAACTCAAAAGCGCTGATCGATGTGGCTGGTAAACCCATGATCCAGTGGGTGTTGGATGCATTGGGTGATGCCAAACACGTGGATAATGTCATCGTCATTGGCTTATCGCCGAAGAGCAACCTCACCTGCAAAAAACCTTTACACTTCCTTTCCAATCAAGGACGTATGCTTTCCAATATTGTGGCAGGTGTGAATAAAACACTTGAGTTGGATAAGAAGAATAAATACGTGCTGATCGTTTCCTCTGATATTCCAACCGTGAAACCAGAAATGGTGGATTGGCTCGTTGAAAAGGCGCAGGAAACCAAAGATGATCTGTATTACGGCGTCTGTCCGCGTGAAGTGATGGAAGCGCGCTTCGAAGGTTCCAAGCGTACCTACACCAAACTCAAAGACATCGAGTTGTGCGGCGCAGATATGCATGTCTCGCATGTCAGCATGGCAACCGAACATCTGGCTATGTGGGAATCGCTGATCGGTAACCGCAAGAATCCCTTGAAACAAGCCAGCATCATTGGTTTGGGAATTTTCTTCCAGGTATTGACCAAAAGTATCACCTTGGATGACCTGGTCATGAAAGTCTCGAACCGTATCGGCATTAAAGGGCGCGCCATCCAATTCCCCTATGCCGAACCCTGCATGGATGTGGACAAGCCCCATCAACTCGAAATGCTGCGTGAAGATCTGGTGAAGCAACAGCGCAAGTCTGTTGCCGAAGCCAAACGTCTTGCAAACCCAAAGGCGAAGACGCAGAATGCAGAATCGAAAACTGAAAAGCCCGCCTCCAAAGGCTCAAGTGGTGCGAAAAAGGTTGCGGCATTTGCTGCCGCCAGAACCCTTGTCAAGCCGAAAGCGAAACCGAAAAAGAAATGAACTTCCGTTCCGTCCTTGAATTGGATGCACGTCTTTCCGAGCAAATGCGCGTGGCTGAAAAGCCAGGCGCATTGCGCACTATTGCAGTATTTCTTGCCCACTCGGGTGACTCCTGGTTTTGGGGAGCGGCATTATTACTGGGGTGGCTATTCAGTAACTCGTTCTGGCGCAAGTTAGAAATCGTTGAGCTTGTCGGTATCAGTGTGCTGGCAGTTTTGGTGTTGTGTATCAAATTCAGCGTGCGGAGGAAGCGTCCGGAAGGTGAGTGGGGCGGCATCTATCGCAGCACCGATCCGCACTCATTTCCATCCGGTCATGCGGCGAGGTCATTCTTGATCGCGGTGATCGCAACAGCATTTACGCCCACGTGGCTGGCAGTGATTTTATGGATCTGGGCGCCGCTGGTGGCGCTGGCGCGTGTGGCAATGGGCGTACATTATGTATCAGATGTAGTGGCAGGCGCTTTTGTTGGTATTGTGTTTGCATTGATCTTTTTGCAGGTTCATGAGACGCTTTTTGTGTGGGTGGTTAACTTGCTTGGCTTCCCCATGTGGTAAAAATAGCCGCAGCTTATTTTTAATAAAAGCAAAATCCCCGCGAAAATTTTCGCGGGGATTTTATTTCTGATTACTCGATCCGGTTTACTTTGCCTTCTGCACAGTTTCCAAATGTTCCTCAATGTGCGCAAGATCGCGTTCGACCCAGGTTTGTAAGGTGAAGCCGTTGCCCAATTTGGCGTGCCGCGAAACCCGCGACCACGCTTCTGGCGGCAGGGCGCGCAATAGGACGGCAAGCGCTTCCACGTTTTCAACAAAGCCAGACAGCAGCGTTTGCAATGATTCTTCGGCAGAATAATGATCGCGTGTGTATTCATCCCCATCGAAATTTTCAAATTCAGGGTTATCTTCATGAGCAGTTCTTTGTGCGCGCATGCCATACACCAGTTTATCTACATCGCGCGTGTGCGCAGCAACCTGATGCACATTCCAGCCGCCCTCATCTAGTGGCACATACGGATCTTTCACCGCTAAACAAGCCGCCTCGAATTCTTTGGCGGTGGCAACCAGCTTATTTATTAACAATGTGCGATATTCATTTAATTCTTTCATGCTGCCTCCAGCTATTCGAACAAAGCAAGAACGTTTGCGATGATTGTATCGCCCCTATTCTCAACCGCATAGACACGGATGCCATATGGACTTAATTCGCGCATCGCCTGACGCGTGAAGCCGGTCAGCCCGCTCATACTGGCGACAAAAGCCGCCTCCTGCTTTTCATCACGAACTGATACAGTGACGAGATTAATGATGACGCCTCTGCCTTTGGCTTTCATCACACGCCCTGCGGATTGGGTCATTAAGAAGACACCCGTGAGATTCACATCGAGCACGCGATGCCAGTCCCATTCATCCATGCTGAGCAGAGGAACGTTGGGTTCCACTGCGGCGTGATTGATCAATATATCAATGTGACCGAAATCATCTTCCACCTGGTTGATGAGATTTTGCACGCCTACTTTTTTGGCAACATCTTCGATGTAGGCTTTAGCACGTCCGCCTTGTTGATTGATCTCATCCACAACCTGTTCCACGTTGATGGGGGAGATGTCATTTGCTGCGATAATGGCGCCGTGTTCGGCAAGAGCTTTGGCGAGCAGACGCCCGCTCCCCTTGCCCGCGCCGGTGATGAGGATAACTTTATCTTTGAGATTATGCATGGATTTTTTCAAGAGCTATTGATTGCACAACGGTACATCATCACGATTTTCGTACCCATTTACAGGGAGCCCCAAATAGGGTGATGGGTCGAGCGTGTTATTAATGTCGAGTTCGTTTTTGAAGTGCCCGGTGCCGTCATCTTCAACGATGGAAAAGTGTAAGTGTACGCCCACAGGGTTGTTGGGGTCAGCGGAGTAATTACCTTGCTTGCCAAGAAACGTTCCGGCTTCAATATATTTCTCAGAGGTTCCGGCCGGGAATTCTTCAGAGATGAAGGAGTTGCCATACTGATCTGCCATGTGGGTGTAGTACAGCCAGATCTGTGTGCCGGGATTTAATGGATCACTTGCAACGCGGACGATGATGGATGATTTCCAATCGGGGAGGCGGGTTAAGTATCCCGGGTAGGCAGAGATCACTTGGGTGATGTTAATGTCTGTCCCGGCGAAGATATCAATGCCCTGATGAGTATGGCGTAACCCAAAGGAATCGCCCCATAGGAAGCCGACAAAGCCATCAGTGGGGAAAAGAAACGGGGCTGTTCCACCACATTGAGAACCAGCGAGCAGTTTCCAGTCTGCGTGTGAAGCGGGGTTCTGCATCCATTGATGAAATTTATCTCCGCGTCCGGCGTTGGTTCTGTACATGGTATAGCCAGTTGCCAGGGCGGTGACTACGGCGATGATCATAATAGAGATAGTTAGGAAGCGTTTTGACATAGGGCAGGATTATACCGCCGACCAAAAGGTTACAAAGTCCTTGCCATTTTGTGGATGATTAAGATAATATTAACCACGTTGGTATGAAAAGGCAAACCCGTCGCGAGGCGGGGACGCAAAGTCATGGATCTTCCAGTCTGATGCGTAGAGATTGGAAGACCGCCAGACCGCCGAAATTTTTGTTCGGCGGTTTTTGTTTATTAAAGGAGGTTTTCCTTTCCCAATTAAATCAAAAATTATAATCAGTGTATCCACATAAGTGCAGGTCAAACTATTCAGAGGAGATATAGTTATGAAAGCAAAGTGGTTTAGTACGTTATTGATCATTGTTTTGCTGGCGATTGCGATTGTGCCTTTAGCCAGCGCAGCACCTGTTGCTGCTGATGATGGTCCAATTTTTGCGGGACGAGGAGATGATAACCTGTCCCATCCGCTGGGGGATGAACAGGCTGCATTGAAAGCTAAAGCCATGGAAGCCAAGCTTCAGGGTAAAGGCAATGGCAAGACGAAGGAAGTAGCCAAAGGTCAATTCGTTGAACTCGGTTTGGAAAAGAATGACCGCGTTTTCGTCATCGTTGCTGAGTTTGGTAACAGCATTCACCCAGCTTATGGCGGTGCTGTTGGCCCTCTGCATAACCAAATTGCCCAGCCAAATCGCGCAGTAGATAATAACACCATATGGCAGGCAGATTTCAACAAGGCGCACTACGAAGATATGTATTTCAACCAAATGGTTGATTACTATGCTGATCAGTCTTCCGGTCGTTATACCATTAATGGCGATGTGATCGATTGGGTAAAGGTGCCCTTTAACGAAGCCCGTTATGGAAACAACAATTGCGGAAGCAATGTTTGTTCCACAGTGTGGTACCTCATCCGCGATGCTATTAATCAATGGGTGGCTGATCAAAAAGCTGCCGGTAAGACAAATCAGGAAATCCATGATTACCTTGCCACCTTTGACCAATGGGATCGTTACGATGCTGATGGCGATGGGAATTTTGATGAGCAAGATGGCTACATTGATCATTTCCAGATTGTACACGCTGGTGAAGGCGAAGAGACTGGTGGCGGCGCGCAAGGCTCCCAGGCTATTTGGTCGCATCGCTGGTACACCTCTTATCAAGGTATCGGCGTTTGGGGTCCTGCAAGTGGACCTCAAGGCGGCATGGAATTCGGTGGTGCCGGTACATTTGGTAACCTCGGTGGACCCAACGCTGTAGGCGTATGGGTTGGCGATTACACGATGCAGCCTGAAAATGGCGGCTTGGGTGTGTTTGCTCATGAATACGCCCATGATCTCGGCTTGCCCGATCAATATGACACTGCTGGCGGCGACAACTCCACCGGCTTCTGGACGATCATGTCCAGTGGTTCCTACCTCGGCGATGGCACAACCGATATCGGTTCACGCCCCGGAAATTTCAATGCTTGGGAGAAATTCCAACTTGGCTGGTTGAACTATGAAGTAGCCTATGCAGGTGCCAAGTCTGAACACAAACTTGGACCTGCGGAAGCAAACACGAAGCAGGCGCAAGGCTTGTTCGTTGTTCTTCCTGATAAAGCCGTTACTGTCCATCTTGCCGATCCTTATGCTGGCTCGAACTTCTACTACTCTGGTTCAGGTGATGATCTGGATAACAGCATGACACGCAGTGTCACATTGCCTGCTGGTGCAGTCTCATTTAGCGCCCAGGTCAACTTCGAGATCGAACTTGACTGGGATTATGCGTATCTGACAGTTAACGGCACTCCGGTTGCTACCAATCTCTCCACCAACACCAATCCGAATGGACAAAACTTTGGAAATGGTATCACTGGCGCAAGCGGTGGCTGGACGGCACTTACTGCTGATCTCTCCGCATATGCTGGTCAAACCGTTACCATTGGTTTCCGTTATTGGACTGATGGCGCAGTTGCTGAACCTGGCTTCATGGTAGACGAAATCTCCATCACAGGATTGGCAACTGACGGCGCGGAAAGTAATGCTGGTTGGACCTTCAACGGGTTTAAAACAACCACCGGTACAGAATCGAACTTCTATTTCAATGCCTATGTGGCTGAATTCCGCCAGTATCGTGGCTATGATACCGGTTTGAAGACAGGTCCATATAACTTCGGCTATCTCAATACCTTGCCCGATTGGGTTGAGCACTACCCGTATCAGGATGGTTTGTTGGTCTCTTATTGGGATTCGTCTTTCACGGATAACAATACCAGCGAGCACCCAGGTGGTGGTTTGATCTTGCCGATTGATGCACACCCGAACGCGCTTGCGCGTCCGGATGCCCTCAAATGGCGCTCCCGTATCCAAGCGTATGATTCAACCTTCAGTCTCGAGCGGACAGATAAAATTACACTTCATCTCAATGGTGTGCCCTCTGTCATCCCGAGCTTGCCTGGTGTTTCAGTGTTTAATGATGCAACAGACTTTTGGGATTCATCCACACCACTTGCGAATGTGATCACGCCGAATACCGGCACAACCATCCGCATTAAGAGCATTAGTGCTCTCGGTGGCTTCATGCAGGTTGCAGTCAATAAGTAAGTTGATTTGGTTGTTCAGGTACGCTAGTTTTAAAAAATCCCCCGCAGAATTTTCTGCGGGGGATTTTCTTGTGCAACTGATGTAAATACCGTTCTGAGGTTTTGTGAGTAAAACCTCAGAATGGTATACATAAGATATTTTGTACAATTTTTTTGAACTTCTAAGACCCGGAGACATGGAGATAGGTCAACAAGATTCCCAATGAATCGAGTATCCGTAGTTAGGGTTTTGAACTTTTGCAAGATGTCAAATCTATGAATGCTGGTTAAAATTTATAGCCTCTTGTTTTTTCTTATGGGATGGCTATAATGATTTATATATCGAAAAGGCAAACCCACCGTGAGGCGGGGACGCAAAGCCATGGATCCCGCAAGAACGGGACCGCCAGACTGCCGAAGGAATCTCAAACCCGACGGTAGTTTTTGTTTAACTCCTTTCGGGAAATTCAGACAAACGCATACTACAAAAGGAGAACTCTATTATGAAACGTACTTTGTTTGCTGTTCTTTCTGCTGTCATTGCACTGACCATGACTTTCAGCGTTGTCTTGGCGGGCAATCCCTTCACTGGGCTGATAACCACAGCTGGGGGACTTCAGACTTGGGACTCAGATATGATCAATGTTGAAATGGTGTCCCAAACCGGCACTGGGGTTTATGTTGCCGTTCTTGATACTGGTCTTGACCCTAATTGGGCTCAATTCTTCCCCAAAGAACGTATCAACACGAATTTGGGAACTGGATTTGACCAGCCCATTTCTTTCAAAGCCAGCAATAGTGATCCGTGTGGTGTAGAAGCATCCGTTGGACAGTTACATCAAACTACGTGGAAGGGCTCCCGCGGCTCGACCCATGGCACCCACGTAACCAGTACCATCATTGGTTACTTTTACGATAATGTTTTTGACGATGCAGGCGGTTTCCCCTTGCCCCCCATTGTAGTGCGCGGTATTGCCCCTGACGTGACCATTATCCCGGTCAAAGTGTTGGCAGATTACCAAATTCCCGCACTGCCCAAGTGTGAGGGCGGTCACCCTGCTGAAAATGTAGTCTTTGGTACCGATGAAATGGTAGCTGCGGGCATTAACTATGTAGCTGATCTTGCCATTGCTGGCTACCGACCAATCGTTATTAACATGAGCCTGGGCGGCGGTGAACTTGCTCCTATTGAAAAGGCAGCTATTGACCGTGCCATTGCCAGCGGTGTCATTATTGTGGCTTCAGCTGGTAATGAAGGCGAATTAGGAATGAGTTATCCGGGTGCCTACTCACCAGTCATTTCTGCTGGTTCAGTGGGCTGGACAAAGGAATGGCTCAAAGTCAATCAAGACGCTGAACGCTATCGTATGTGGTGGCTGCAAGACAACACCTATGGCTATCGCGATATCCCCGAGCCCACACCCGTTGACCAAGTATATCTCTCCGATTTTAGCAGCCGCGCGTTGTCCGGTCAGCAGCTTGATGTTCTCGCTCCGGGATCCTGGGTGCGCGGACCTTATCCCGGTGACCCCGGCTATAACAACATCCCGTGGTGGTCCAATGGCATTGGCTACTTCAAGAATGGACGTGGAACCTTCTACCTGCTCGGCGGAACATCCATGGCAGCACCGCATGTGGCTGCTACTGCCGCACTCATGCTCCAAAAGAATCCGAGCCTGACCCAGAGTCAGGTGGAACAGACCTTGAAAAGCACCGCTTTGTTGATCCCGTCTATTGGCACGCGGTATATTTATGATAGCGCTGCCTGGGTTGACATGCCTTGGGACACCGATTGCGCGGGTAATGCCTGTGACCCAGTGGGTGCAGGTCTTATCCAGGTAAACGCAGCCGTCAATGCTGTTCCGTAAATTTTATACTTGCATGGCAAATTTCCCCCACAGGTTTTCCTGTGGGGGATTTTCTTATATTTCTTCTATGTGGCATTATCTCTTTTCTTACACTCCCAAAATAAACTATGTCCAATATTGTTGATCAAATAAGGAGATAAAAAAACATGACATTCTATGTACAAACCTACCCAGCTACTCAAGCTAAACCCTATCGTCGCGTTGTGCGCCGCTGGGCTGAAAATCGTGAACAAACCCTCGGCGTGAACATCCGCGAAGAGGATGATGCTTATTTGCTTTCCTCGCTCGTGCCGGGACTCAAAGCCGAAGACTTGAACATTCAGGTCTTGGATGATGTGGTCCGCATTGAGGGTGAGTATAAGGCGGATGAGAACGAGTACCTCGTGCGCGAACTGCCCAGCGGCTCGTTCACACGGACCTTGCGGCTGCCGGCTGCCATCGAAGCGGACTCGGTCGAAGCGAAGATCGCTGATGGCATCTTAACGCTGAAACTGCCCAAGGCAGAGTCTGCTCGCCCGAAGAAGATCCAGATCAAAGTTAAGTAAGAAGCGAAAAATCCAACAAAAAATCCCGTATCTTTGGTGCGGGATTTTTTGTTGCCTGCAACGGGTATAATTCTTCCAATCTTAATTCTGGAGCAACTTTGTGCGATCAAGACTTGTATTCATTGGTATTGTGATTGCGATGGTGCTGAGTGTGAGTGCGTGCGGCGCAACGGGTGAGCCGTCGTTAACCTCCACACCATTGCCAACCGATACGCCCATTCCACTACCCACGCTGACAGCCACACCGGTCGTCCCTCTGGTGATTCTGGTTCTACCTGCCACACTCGATGCAGAGACGTCGAACCTGTATCAGAAGACTGTGTATGATCTGGCGCAAGCGGCTGGCATGCGCTTTCAAGTGCGCAATTCATTAACGCCTGCCGATCTTGAACCTGGTTTGCAAATCGTGATCGCATTGCCGCCGGATCCTGGAATTTCCGCGCTGGCTGCCGCTGCGCCAAATGTGCAATTTTTGGCGATCAACATGTCGGGCATCACTGCGGGCGGTAATGTAAGTGTGTTGGGCGGTAATTCGCAATCTGATATGGCGGCTTTCCTCGCGGGTTACACGGCCGCGCTCATCACGGATGATTATCGGATCGGTATGATGATGCCCCGGGATAATGCGGATGCGATCCGCGCGTTCAACGCATACGCCAGTGGTATGACTTTTTATTGCGGCACCTGTCGCCCTTTCTACTATCTGAACTGGACGTTCCCGCAATATATTGATATCCCAGCAACAGAAGATAAAAATAATTACGACGCGTATTCTGATATCTTGATCTCGCAATACAAAGTCCGCACGATCTATCTTCACCCTGATATTGCCACAGCCGATCTTGAGAATTATATCGGTACGACCGGTGTGTTGATGATCGGAACGGTTACGCCCGAACAGCGCCCTGCGGGTTGGGTAATGACCATTCAACCGGATGTGATCAAGGCGATCCAGGTTGCGTGGCCCCAACTGATCAGTGGGCAGGGCGGAATTGCGGTTCAATCGCCCTTGGGGTTGAGTGATATTGACCCAACCCTGCTCTCCCCTGGAAAACAACGATTGGTAGAGCAAATGCTGCAGGATCTGCAAGCCGGGTTTGTATCCCCCTAGAATCCACCACTCCCGTGCGCCGGCCGCACGGGAGTGGTGTTTTAACAAAAGGAGGAGAAACAGGGAGAAAGCTAGAAAGCAACTTTTTGGTCAAGCAGGTTTGGTACTCTTGTATTTTTTTCACCGTGACCGAGCCATGCCATGGCTTTGACGATCAGCACTGCCGGGTTCACGGGTTTGATGAGACATTCATCTGCGCCCGCTTGGTTGGCTTCCACAATATCATCGACGGTGTTGGCTGAAACTGTCATCAGAATAGGACCGCGACTTGCAGTACGTAAGCCTTTAAGTAGGGCGGCACGTTCTGTTTTGGAGAGTTTCACATCCACCAACATCAAGGATGGACCGACCAGCCGTGCGCTCTGAATTGCATCGGCAACATTCGTTTCAGCGAGCACGATGCAATTGCGTTGATTGAAGAGGGTATCCCACATCGCGATATTATCTGGGTGATCTGAGATGATCAAGACGGTGTGGAGGGGGATCGTATCGGAGTTAGATTTCCAGGCAACCATTAGGATTTCCTTTCAGTTCTTATTAACTTGACGTGATTCATGCCCGCATGTTACACTCAATTACGTAACAAAAATCTACAGAAAGGAGGCGCACGACCCATGGTATTGAACATTGTTGTGAAATTTACGAAATCGTTCCAGGCACAAAAAGATGCCGTTGGTTTCGTTCCTTGTCGTAGTGCGCCTGCTATTCGTTGATTTACACCTAGTGTACTTAACAGCCACGGCGCACTCGCCCGTGGCTGTTTTATTTTCTGCATCTTACAGTCATGGGCAAAGCGCCTGTGGCTGTTTTTTATCCAATAATGCTCATGCGGGGCTTAGCCCCGGATGGAGCGGAAATTAAAGAGGAGAAACCCATGTTTGACATTGCCACCCAATTATTTGAAAGCCAGGATATTCGATTTGGTCCGATCGATTATGAAAAAGACCCGGAGATCGAGTCCAAATGGACGCATAACGCCGAGTTCATGCGCCTCTATGACTTCGAGCCTGCGCGTCCCATGTCAGCGGCGATCGTGAAGAAGCAATATGAAAAGCTGGAAAAGAAAATTGAAGAGGATAAAAACCTCTATCACTTCATGATCCGCGCCAAAGCTGATGACCGCTTGATCGGCAAGGCAATGATCTATCGTATCGAGTGGGCGAATGGAGGCTGCCAGATCCGTCTGGGCATTGGTTCGGCGGATGACCGGCGCAAAGGTTATGGCACGCAGGCAGCGAAAATGTTGCTGCGCTTTGCGTTCGCGGAGTTGAATCTGTTCCGCGTTACTGCAAATGTGGCTGAATATAACGAAGGCGCAATTGCCCTGGTGAAGAAATTAGGTTTTACAGAAGAAGTCCGCCGCCGTCAGTCCTTGGAGCGTGAGGCTCGTAGATGGGACCTGCTCGTTTTCGGCTTGTTAAAGGATGAATGGCTGAA
>CAZMQE010000017.1:0-3730 GCA_964568115.1 uncultured Anaerolinea sp. | reverse complement strand
ATGCAAAATGGAGCGAAACCATGAACGATATTTATACCGGCAAGCTGGTGCGTTTTTCTGCCTATGACCCCGAAGAACTTGGCAAAGCATTTTCAAAGTGGAGCCGCGATTCAGAATATTGGCGGTTGATGGATGCTGGCGCGGCACGTTTACATTCTGCCAAACATGCCACTGCATTCTTTGAGAAGGAATTTGAGGAACTTTCGCCAGCCATCTATTTCTTTGGCGTTCGCACATTGGCTGATGACCAGTTGATCGGCGAGCTGGTTTTGGATGTTGTCAATTGGCCCGGGCGTGATGCGTTTGTAGGGTTGAGCATTGGCGAACGCGAGAACTGGGGCAAGGGTTATGGCACCGACATGATGAACCTGCTGTTGCGCTTTGCGTTTACCGAAGTCAACTTGCGGCGCGTGACTCTGGCTGTGTTCGAATATAACCCGCGCGCGATCCGTACCTACGAAAAGGTTGGCTTCCGCCACGAAGGTCGCTTGCGTCAGTTTTTGAACAAGGAAGGTCGCCGTTGGGATATGTTGTTCATGGGCATCCTGCGCGAGGAATGGCTGGAACGAAACACGGAGAGGTAGTTATGAAACTGCGTTCGTATGAAGGGTTGCACGATTTCTATGCCATGCTTGATCTCTTGTCTGAGGGATACAAAGCACATAACGGCACTCATTATGTCCATCGCGGCGATCTGCAATGGTGGCTGTTCTATACGGATACGCCGCCAGCGTTGTGGCAATCACGCATTCGTTTGTGGATGGAAGCGGAGCGTTTGATCGGCTGGGCTTTGCTCTCCCCTGAAGAAGATGCCTTTGATGTTTACACCATCCCTGCTTTGCGTGGGACTTCTCAAGAAGATGAGATGCTTTCAACCGTGGTGGCTGAAATGTCCACGCTCGATGAATTGGGTAATGTTTGGGTTGCGGATGATGACGAAGTGCGGATTAAGTGGTTTGAAAAGAATGGATTCAAAGTAGCCGATCATCACATGGTTCATTTCCACCGTTCTTTATCTGGACCTTTGGCTGGTCCGCAACTACCAACTGGATTCACGCTGCGAGCTTCGCGTGGTGATGAAGCCGATGCGCGCCTGCGTGCGGTCACATCGCATGCGGCGTTCCAATCGGGGATGCCGTTCGAACAGTATTGGCTGCGGACATGGCGGTTGATGCAAGCTCCCGTCTATGTGAAGGAGCACGAACTTTTTGTTGAGGCGCCCGGCGGAGAGATCGCTGCTTACTGCATCATCTGGACGGATGAAAAGACCAAGCTCGGGCATTTTGAGCCGGTGGGCACGCACCCTGATTTTCAACGCAAAGGCCTCGGCAAGTGTCTGCTCTTCGAAGGCTTGCGCAGGCTCAAGTCTGAAGGAATGATCGAAGCGGATGTCTGCACGAACTATGACAACGTTGCTGCGATCCCGTTGTATCAATCGGTTGGATTTCAAATCGATAAAAGATTGTTGACATATAAGAAAAAGAGGACAACATGAACGTAATTCTTGATAAACAACAAGTTCTTCCACTCCCCGCAGGCTATACAGCCCGGAATGGAAAATTGGAAGATTATAAAATCGTCTTTGACCTATTGAATGCCCATTCGCAACACATGAATGGACACGTTGACATGGTGGATCCCGAATTATTGCGCCTGGATTGGTTGAATGAAGGCTTCCATCCTGAGACTGACATTCGGTTGGTGTTTGCCCCGCTCGTCACATCGGAGAAATTCAAAGAAACGAGCGGGGTCACGCCAGATAACAGCCTGGTCGCGTTCATTGAATGTTGGACCACCCAGGAGCCGCCTGTGCATCCCTGGATCTTTGGATGTGTGCACCCCGAGCATTGGGGCAGGGGCATCGGCAGTTATATGGTGACGTGGGCAGAAGAGCGTGCCAGCCTTGCGCTTGATAAATGTGCGCCTGAGCTGCGATTTGCGCCGCGTTCCGGAACCGAAGCGCACAACAAAAATGGAGTGGCGCTCTTTGAAGGTTTGGGCTGGAAGCATATTCGTTCTTTCTATCGCATGGTCACAGATTTGGATTCCGCTCCTGAAATTCCAGTGTTGCCTGCGGGTATCACGATCCGCGCTTATGACCCTGAGACAGAATTAGAAGCGGTCTATCAAACCTTTGTTGATTCTTTCAAGGATCACTTCGGGTTCATCGTCCCGCCATATGAAAAGGGACTTGCGGATTTCAAACATAACCTGGTTGAAGACCCTGCCTATGATCCGCGTTTCTGGTTGGTGGCTCACGATGGTAATGAAATTGTGGGTGTCAGTATTTGCCGTCGCGAAGATCCCGAAGACCCTGAAAGCGGTTGGGTGAATGAATTGGGTGTGAAGCGCGCCTGGCGCAAGCATGGACTGGGTTACGCTCTGCTGAAAAATTCCTTCGCCCTGTTCCATGCCGATGGCAAAAAGCGTGCCGGTCTCGGTGTGGATGCATCCAGCCTCACGGGTGCCCTGCGCTTGTATGAGCGCGCGGGAATGCGCGTGTTGCGTCAATTCAACCAGTATGAAAAAGAACATCGTCCCGGTAAGGAATTGGCGGTGGAGTCGTTGGAAAAATAATTATTCGGCCATGTCGTTGCGAGCCGCCGCTCTTGTACTTTAGCGGCGAAGCAATCTTCTTTTGAACTGAAACATCTCTAAAAATACGGGATTGCTTCGTCGGGAAGAGCAAAAGCCCTCGCCGTTTGAGGCTCGTCGCAAAGACATTTGTACAGTAGAAAAAATATATAGGGATACTAATGGATACAAATCGTTTTACGTTACGCTCCGTACAGTGGGGCGATCTTGAAGCTGTGGCAGATGTCATACGTGACGTGCTCGCTGCCGACGGAGATGAAATGTCGGCTGTTACGCCGCAGGAGTTGGAGAATGAATGGAAAGCGGAAGGCTTCGATATCGCCACCGATGCCTGGGTCGTGACCGATGAAACCGGTCGTGTGGTTGGCTGCGAGGAATGTACGCATCGCCATGCTTATGCCTATTTCAATGGCGATGGATATGTTCACCCCGATTTCCGTGACAATGGAATTGGTTCCGCGTTATTGCGCAAGGTCACGGAGCGCGCCAGTGAGATGATGCAGCTGGCGCAGCCAGATTTGCGAGTCTACATCCGCAATGGCATGTCAGCTGCGGATAAATCTGCGCGTGAAATTCATGAGAACGAAGGGTATACACTCATCCGTCATCATTGGATGATGGAAATCAATCTGACTGAAGCGCCGCAGGTCGTTCCGTTTCCGGCTGGGATCGAATTGCGTCCGTTCGTGAGAGAGGCGCAGGAGTATCTGGTCTTTCAAGCTGAAGATGAAGCCTTTCGCGATCATTGGGGGCATGTGCCCGGCAACTTCAATAATTGGAAGCTCAGAAAAATCGACCGTGAAGCCTTCGACCCCGCGCTTTGGTATATCGCCTGGGATGGCGACCAGATCGCGGGCTATGCTCAAACTCGTTTCCGCAATGAGGTTGGTTGGATTGGCAATCTCGGTGTCCGCCGTCCCTGGCGCAAGCGCGGGTTAGGTGAAGCTCTGTTGTTGCATTCGTTCAACGAGTTCTATAAACGCGGCATGCCCACGATCGGGCTGGGCGTGGATGCGTCCAATCCAACCGGTGCCACACGCTTATATCAAAAGGTTGGCATGCACATTGCGGTGGAAGATGTGATCTACGAAAAAGAGTTACGCCCGGGTCGTGAATTGGATAGTGAAGAATAGGA
>CAZMQE010000016.1:20580-26968 GCA_964568115.1 uncultured Anaerolinea sp. | reverse complement strand
TTAAAATACACCTTGGCATGTCACCCTCCCGAAGGACATCGGGACGATGTGAGCGGCAGCGAAGGGTCTCTAAGACAATCTCAGAGATTCTCACCTGCATGATTTGCTAAGCAAATCACGTGCGGTGCAAGTGTCGCTCCGCTCAGAATGACATTCGTTAAACGGATACGGGCGAGGAGTTCCTCGCCCGTATCCGTTATTGTTTGGTGCCGCATTCGGCGCAGAATTTTGCACCGGCTTCTATTTTTGCGCCGCAATTCTTGCAGAATTTTTCAACAGCCAATGGCTTGCCGCATTCTTGACAGAATTTGCCACCGCCCGCTTTCGCGCCACAATGCGGACACGTGGCAATGATGGCTTGTTTGAATTGATCGGCAGAGACGTAATCGACCGTCTCGGCTTTCTCGCGTGCATCGTTCACTGCAGCTTGCACCTGAATGGACGACATTTCTTCTTGCAGGTCGGGCGCACATTCTTTGCAAAAATTGCGTTGGGTGTTCCAGCAATCGCCATCCACCCATTTGCCGCAGCGTTTACATTTGTGGAAGTGCGGCTTGGCTTCCTCCACGGCTTCGGCGAAGGCTTTATCGTGCGCCTTCTCCCAACCCGCCGAGCGCACCCCGCGCGCCACATTCGCCGCCTTCCCCAATACACCGCCGAAGAGATTATTTGCGGCATCCAGCACATTCGTTGCTGTGCCCAATACCGAGGCTTGAAATTCGGTCTGATAACCGTTGCCGCACCGGTCACAGTAGAACTCAAACTGGAAGCCTGCATCTGTGCTGAGATCACGATAATTACGGGTAAATTGAATCAGCGCCATGGGTCAACCTCCGTGGAATGATTAATTGGATTGTAGCACTTAACTCTTTTCAGATGAAGCCGCCTGCCAGACAGTAATTCGATTGCGTCCATTCTTTTTAGATTGATACAACGCCTGATCCGCACGATCGATCATTTGTTCAAGGGTCAAACCGGATTCTTTTTGGATCAACGCCAGCCCAAAACTGGCTGTGACTTTCAGATTCCACGCTTCAAACTTGACTTCAGCCTGCTCCAGCAACTGTCGCAGTCTCTCCGCTAATTCCACTGCGCCTGCTTCCGTCTGTTCAGGAAGTAGAAAGATAAACTCTTCACCGCCATAACGCGCAAAGATATCGGTGCTGCGCATATGGCTTTGACATTTCTGGGCAACGGCTTGCAACACCGCATCCCCAGCCAAATGTCCATAACGGTCATTGATGCCTTTGAAATGATCCACATCCAACATCATGATTGCCAACTGATGGTCATAGCGTTGAGCTAACGCAAATTGACTCTCTGCCAGTTCAAAGAAATGACGTCGATTGGTGATGGCGGTCAACATATCGGTGCGAGCGAGGCGTTCCAATTCCATCTCGGCGTATTTCCGCTCAGTGATATCCACAAAGCTGATGACGTGCCCGATGAGGTTTTTCCGTTCATCGCGGATCGGCGCAACTTGCACAATAAAATATTCGGAGCTGCCGTTCCGCACAAATGAGACTTCCTCTTCCACTTGTATCCGCATGTGCGGCGAATATTTGATTTTAAGACCGTTGTTTAGAATTTCATTCAAAGGCTTTCCAATGAACGTGTGGCTTTCGGCATCCAGCAGTTTTTGCATGAACGGATTTAACTCCACAACTCGTCCCAGTGCGTCCAACACAATGATGCCGGAATTGATGGTCTGTACCACCAGGCTATGAGCGATGGGCACGATCTCCAATGCGCTATAGCGGAACAGGGCAATGGCATACAAAATGGCTGAGAGTAAAAGGAACAAAATGACATTATCGACTTTGGGGAACGGATCCCAGCCGACAAAATCTTCAAGGATGCGGATGCCCAACGGCAGAAAGGTTCCCAACACCAACAAAATGGATTGCCTGCGAAAATAAACCGGAACCGTACGGTAATAATTGACGTAGATCATCACACTCGCCAGGATCAGCGAATAGACGCCAACCGCATAGACCCAAAAATAAAACCCGTGATCTGATTGAGACTCTGGAAAACCCGGTGCAATGAAGATCCTTGTCCAATACCAATGATGGAGGTCGTTGGTAAACACCACTCCAACTGTAAAAAGGATGAAGAAGCCCAATAGCATTTTCAGAGGCAGAGTCAGCCGGTCTTTATGGTTTGTGTAATAGAGAGAAAAGACCAGCCACAAAACCGGACCGGTGGTTGCACCCAAATACTTCGCCTTCGCCCAGAAGATCTTGCCCTCCAACGTAGTGCTGGAAAGTTCCAAGGCGTAGCACAGAGTCCATACCGTCATGGCAAAATTTTGTAAGGCGAACAAACCGGCAATTTCAACTTTATTTCTGAGGCGGTATGAATATATCCCAAGCAAAAACAGGATCAGCGAGGAAATGATGATTGGCAGAAAGTAAGGTGTATATTCAAACATAACGGTAAACTCCAATAAAATAGAGGCAGATGGGAATTTCCATCTGCCTCTTTATAACACCGAAACCCTAACTTAGTCCCACTTCTTTGTTGAATTCGATGATCAACTCATCAATTTCATCAGCTTGTTTCTGAACATCGGTCCAGTAATTTGGTTGATACCATTGATCTTGAATCTCAGTGTATGTACGTCCCTGCTGTTCAACCCAGGTGTAGTATTTGAGGTTATGCACACGGCGGCGGTCGGGGTAGCGCAGTTCGAGCATGTTGTCAGTGGATTGTCCATGCAGATAGCGGGCAAAATCAGCGGCGGCATCCTTCTCAGTATATTGACCAAATTCCTGGTGCATTTCATGCAAGCGCGAGCGATAGAGTTCCATCGAGTCAGTGAGGACGGTGATCATTACATCGTTCTCGTCCATCTCGTAATATTTCGCAGCTTTGATACAAGAAAGCACATTTGAGATGCCAGAGAAGCCCAATAGGTCAAGATTCGCTATGAGCGCTTCGGGAACACCTTGTTCAACGAGATAGGCGCGTCCGTTTTCTTCGTTGAAGAGGCGGGCGATGTTGACGACGGCATTATCATCAATGGCGGTCACGACATCGGTGTTCTTGGTGTTGTGAATCCACGGTACATGTTTATCACCGATACCTTCGATGCGATGGGCGCCGAATCCGTTTTCGAGCAGGGTTGGGCATTGCAGTGCTTCGCTGGCGATGATCTTGCTATCAGGGAAGAGCTTCTTCATATAATCACCGCTAGCGATCGTCCCGGCTGAACCGGTGGCAGATGCCATGCCGCGATAGCGTCCGTGTTTGCCTGCAACTTGCTTGAAGACTTCTTCCATGGCGTGACCGGTCACTTCAAAGTGCCAGAGATAATTTCCAAATTCTTCGAATTGATTGAAGATCATCAAGTCTTGTCCGGACTTGCGCAACTCCCAACATTTATCGAAGATCTCTTTGACGTTCGATTCAGAGCCGGGCGTTTTGATCGTCTCGCCTGCAACTTTGGACAGCCACTCGAATCTTTCTTTAGACATGCCTTCGGGCAGGATCGCAATCGACTCACAGCCTAGCAACGCGGAGTCATATGCGCCGCCACGACAGTAATTCCCTGTAGAAGGCCACACAGCTTTCTGCGTCGTCGGGTCAAACTGACCTGTGACCAGCCGCGGCACGAGACAACTGAATGCGGCACCGACTTTATGTGCGCCGGTCGGGAACCACTTGCCAACGACGACTACAATGCGCGCGCGGACACCTGTCAGCGAGGAGGGCAGCTCCAGATAATTGACTCCGCCAAACGTCCCGCCTGAAGCGAGAGGTTGGTTATGCCAGTTGATGCGGAACAAGTTGCGAGGGTGGATGTCCCATAGTCCAATATTTTTTAATTCATCTTTTACCTTCGCCGGAATCTTGGCAGGGTCTTTCATTTGGGCATAGGTGGGAATGATGATATTTTTTTCTTTTGCGCGTTTGATGGCATTGGCGCGACGGGACTTATCAATGGTGAGATCAATGGTGGTCATAAGATTCTCCTGGAAGTAGTTGTCAGACAAATCGATTATATACCTACTCATACAAATGGGCACAGAGGTGATTGACTTCGAAGCTTCAAAATCATACAATAACGGTAGGAATATAAATTTGCAGAAACAGGAGACATTATGGCCATGCTAAAAGACGGTTTTCAGAAATTGGATTTACACAACCTATCTGACCTTGAGCATCAATGTTTGAATGCATTTCGGAATGTTATTCGGCGCGAGCTGAATCCCGACGACCCACCCACCCCGTTGGAGGAAGATATACAGGGTGCTAAAAATATTCCGTCGTTTGTCGAGGTGGAATTCCATGCGCTTTGGAATGAGACAGGGAGTGGAATATTGGCGATATGCGAATCTGCCATTTACCATACCGGCGATAATGAACATATGGCAGACTTCAACATTGAGATTCTGCCCGAATATCGCCACCAAGGCTTGGGAAATAAAGCATTAAGTTTGATCGTGAAGTTTGCGAAGAAACATAACCGCCGGTTATTGGTTACGTTCTCCACAGACCGCATCCCCGCTGCGAGCGTATTCCTGGAAAAACTGGGCGCACGCAAAGGCATTGAAAGCATCACCAATCAATTGAAGGTATCAGAGTTTGACAGAACCCTGGTGCAAGGCTGGCTGATGCACAGTCAACCGCTGAAAAGCGACTTCGAGTTGGGGCTATTGGATGGACCCTACCCCGATGAACATATCAACGATATCGCGGCGCTATATCAGGAAGTGGCAAACGACCAACCGCGTGACAACCTTGAAATGGAAGATATGCAATACACGCCGGAGTTCCTGCGTGATATTGAGAAAAACATATTCGCCAAAGGCGAACGCCGCTGGACGTTGTACATCACCGATCCCTCTACCCATAAAGTCGTAGGTCTGACGGAGGTTTCATGGAGCCCGAACCGAGCCATGATCTTATATCAAGGCTTTACCGGAGTGTATCCTGAATATCGCAGTAAGGGACTTGGGCGCTGGCTCAAGGCAGAAATGATGCAAAAGATCTTGAGCGAACGCCCGGAGGTGGAATTCATCCGCACCACGAATGCAAACTCAAATGCCCCGATGTTGAAAATCAATGTCGAGATGGGTTTCAAGCCATACAGGTCAAATACCGTCTGGCAGGTGGAAACTGAACAGGTCGAAAAATATGTAGCGGAACGAGCTGTATGAAAAAAGCGTCAACGGGTGTTGTTTCAGGATGTTTGGTGTGGGTCCTGGCATTTGGTTTTATTGCCTCATGCATTACCCCGGTCTTTATGGCAATCGGCAGCATTACCTCTGCCACTGATCTTGCCATTCGCACAACGGGTAAGTTCATTTGCCCGGAGCAGACCACACCCAAATCCAATTCCTATCAAACCACCAGCAGGGATGATTATGGGAACTCCAGACCGGCCACTGCTTACGAGCTGCAATGTGTTGATGCGGGTGGAGAAATTCTTAAAACTGACCCGATCGTCTTTTCGTTTTTATGGATCGGTGTATTTATCGTGGTTGGCTTGATCGTGACCGGCGGACTCGCCTTCCTGCTGGCGGCACCAGCGGGCGTATTGATATCCAAGGTAGTAGACCGTATTCGTAAACCAAATTCCACCCAAAATATCGAGCCGCAGTAACTCGTGCGAAATGTTGCAATGTTGTAAGTTCTTTTTAATGTAAAGCCCTTTTATTCGTTGTATGATGGTTACAAGAGAAAGGAGGTCGCTATCGAGACACCACCTGACAACCACATCCAAGGAAGGACTGGGAAGCCTTAAAGCTGGTCGAGGCATGTAAGTCAGTCTCGTAAAACCAGACGTTCTCTTAACGATAGGAAGGCGCCAAGCCCCACTCTTTCCCCACATAGCAAGACATTTTTAACGGACGGGTAATCCCCGTCCGTCTTTTTATTTATTGGCAATAATTCAACGCAGCCAGAATATTTTGGTCAACAGAATTCATAGAATCAAGAACCAGATGTTCTTCACTCCAGGGCGCGTAATAAGACTGTACAAATTCCACGTCAGACCATTGCAACTCATGCCAGCCCGGAATATTTCGCTGGCGTTGTTCCAGGCGCGCGCGATGAATAGATACATCTGAACAAATACATTCGATTACACGCCAATTTGCATTATATTTTTTCCCCAACGCGCGCCAAGTATTCCGAATCGATTCGGTCGAAGCCACGCTATCAAGAATGACTGATTGCTCCAATTTTAATTGACGCTCGGCTAAAACCGTCAACAAGTCATAGCCAATTGAGCCAAGCTGTTTCTCCGCTTCGGCAGGCACCAATTTGGAACGCAATAACACTGCTTCCAACCAATCCTTGGCGAAGACCGGGATACACAGTTTGCGCCCCACCGCTTCAGCGAGTGCGCTCTTGCCAGCCCCAGGTAAACCTGAAAAGA
>CAZMQE010000016.1:17017-20480 GCA_964568115.1 uncultured Anaerolinea sp. | reverse complement strand
TCCCGCATGGGGGTAAGTGAAACTATCCAATCGGGATCAGTTGTAATGGTATGCGTGAAGCGGCGGATGGCTTCAGTCGTTTCCTCATGATCATTCGGGTCGAGGATCTGTCCGTGCCAGATCATGTTGTCGATAATTAAAATCCCGCCTGAACGCAGTTTTTCTTTGATCACGGGCAGCGAATCAGGATAGCCATCTTTATCAATATCGTTGAAGATGATATCGAACGGACCCGGCGTCAGACGCAGAGTTTCCACCGCTTCAGCATTGTGGAACTGAACCACATCCGCACTTCCCAACTTTGACAAATGCTCTTTTGCCTGTTTTGACAACTCATCGTCCCAGACGGTGTGATGCACAACGCCGCCCCCATTCTCTTTCACCGCTTTCGCAAACCACGCTGTGGAATAGCCATACCCTGAACCCAATTCAAAAACCGACTTTGCATTGAGCATGCGCGCGAGTTGGTAACAATAATATCCGCACGCGGGACCGATGATGGGAAAGTGATGCTTTTCAGCATGCTTTTCCATCTCTTGCAACTCAGGCTCACGCGGAGGCACAAGCGTTGCCAAATAATCCTGCACTTTATCATACGCTATGGTAGCCATTGTTATCTCCTATTTCGATATTTTTAAAGTTTTCAAAGCCGCCAGATAGGCAAGCTTTGCCCATTCCATATACATCTTGCCGGAGGGATGCAATCCATCCGGTGCGATCAGAGTTGTGTCATGCTCTGCCTCACGGGAAATCGGCGTGATATTTACATACTGTGCGCCTGCTTTTTCGGACTCTTCGCGATTCACGGCGTTGAACGCATCAATATCTCTGGCGATCCGTTCACCGCCCTGTCCGCGCGCAAAGGGTGTTACACCCCAATCGGGGATGGAGAGAACGATCACACGCTTTGGGTTTCCGCCCGCATATTCAATGGATTTGTTCAAGAGAAAGACAAACTGCTCGCGATATTCATTGATGTCATAGCCGCGATATTGATTATTGACCCCGATCAATAACGAAACCAGATCATAAGGTGGATTGATTTCACTGGCTTGAATACCATCCCAGAGTTCGTTCGTGGTCCAACCGGTCTTGGCGATGATGGTCACTTCGGTTTGCAGCCCGCCTGCTTTGAGAAAATCTGCCAGTTGATTAGGGAAACGCTCAGCCGCGTCAACGCTTTCGCCGATGGTATACGAATCACCTAAAGCAAGATACCGAATAGTCACAGGTTGCTCCTCTACCGCTATCGTGGGACTAGCTGAACACGCGCATAACAATAAGATAAAGAATAAACCAAGTTTGCGCATTTACGTTTTGTAAACTGCCTTCCGCATTCGTTCAAGTCCCTCCACCAACATCGAACGCGGGCAGGCAAAATTCAAACGGACAATATTCTCGCAGCCTTCGCCGAACGGCTTTCCCTCTGTAAAGGCGACTTTGGCTTCTTTCAAAAAGAAATCAAAGGGCGAGCCTGCGATCTTCCCGGACTTTACATACTCGCTGAAATCGAGCCAGGCAAGATACGTGGCATTGGGAATCGTAAAACGCAGATCGGGAAAATTCTCGACCAGATATTCCGCCATAAAATCACGGTTGGATTTGAGATACGGCAACAGTTCCGCCAGCCAATCGTCACAAGCGCCGGAGAAGGCTGCCTCGGCGGCAATGAGTCCCATACTGGAGACATGCCCGGTGACCTGTTCATTCGCCGCTTTGAACTTTTCACGCAGGTCCGCATTGGGGACGATGGCAAACGCGCAGAACAGACCGGCTGTATTGAAAGTCTTGCTCGGGGCGATCAGCGTGATAGTTTTATCTGCAATTTCAGGCGATAGGGCTGCCATGGGGATATGCTGCGAGCCTTCCAGAATCAACTCACTATGGATCTCGTCTGAAACAATGACCGTATCGTTCTGCAGACAAATCTCCGCCATGCCTTGCAGCTCCTCACGCGTATACGCCTGCCCAGTGGGATTGTGCGGATGACACAGCAGGAACATTTTTGTCTTGGCATTGTTGCTATGAAACGCCGCTGCAAATTCTTTGAGGTCGAGTTGAGGCTGAAGGATATGATCCCTTTCCACGAAACTGATCGGCGCCATCTGTTGCGTGAGACCAATGTTTTTATAAATGCCATAGAACATCATATACACCGGCGGTTGGATCAAGACCCCATCTCCTGTCGCGCACACCGCCCGCGCCGCAATATTGAAGCCGCTCACCACACCGGGTGTGGCAACCACCCAATCGGGTTCTACTTTCCAGCCGTACAGGCGTTCCATGCGGGTGGCAACCACTACCTGTGTGCGGCGTTGCAAAAACTCGTATCCGATCACACCATGCTGAAGCGTGGCTTGCAATGCATCCAAGATCGGTTGCGGGGTGCGGAAGTCCATATCTGCCACCCAAAATGGCAGCACATCTTCAGGGTAGGTCGTCCATTTGATACTGTTGGTGTTGCGCCGCTCAATGAGTTCGTCAAAGTTATGGGACATGAAAAGACTCCGTCAATTTTTTAGCTATTGTACTCTCTATGCCCTTCCGTCCACAATTTGTTAGCTGATAACAAATTGCGGACACGGGTACGATGTAAACTAAAGGCGGGATGCACGTTAGAACAGTAAGATCAACAGGATCAAAGCAAGCGGGATACCGAAAACTATCAGCCTGCCCTTTAGAATATCTTGTTTATAGGCTTTCATATAGCTGGAAAATTCAAAACCATCTTCATAGATCCCGAATAAAGTAGGATGACGTTTCGTAAGTCCCAGTCTTGCTGCGAACTCGATCGATGCCACTTCAAAGGAGATCTTTTCTTTGCTTCTACGGTAGGAGAAGCCTGCATAGAAGCGCAGGTCTTCACCAACCGTATCATCATATTCTTTCAGGGCAGCATTCAGGTCCGATTGCCGGGTGAAGATATCGTAAAACGATCCAATGGAGGCGATGCCGAGATTGATCAGATCGCCAGTGCTCTCAAACCCATGCGCAGCATCCCCTACAAGCAGCACATTGTTCAAATGGAATGTCGGCGCATGAACCTGTTCGAACCTGCCAGCATATCCGGCTTCCCAGGCTGCATCCAACTCCTGTTTTGATTCCACAAACCGACCGAAAAAACTCTCGTTCAAAACCTTCAGGCGCGGCAAGTCCACATCCGCGCCATGCTTGATAAGGATGCTGATCTCTTCCGTTGGTTGACGCATCCCTGTGGTAACAATGCGAAATTTTTCAGATGGGTAATCAACCAGGTTGTCGACAAAAACGTTGGATGCCCAAAAACGATCACCGCCCGAAAATTTTTCGCGCAAGGCGCCCTTGGACGGAAGGCGGTAGGCATACCAGTTGTCCAAAAAGGTCAGACCGAACTCATTTTCATCAAAATCAGGATGCGCCTTGGACATAAGTCTGCGGGTTTGGCTGTTGATACCGTCGGCGCCCAGCAAGAGATCAAAGGGTA
>CAZMQE010000016.1:0-16917 GCA_964568115.1 uncultured Anaerolinea sp. | reverse complement strand
TTTTATTTAGCATTAAACTAATTATGATATAAACAGTAAAAATTTATCTTTATTGGAGCGTCTCATGAATTTCTATCTTGAAATAATTAGCGCCACTGTAGCATATCTACTTGGCTCTATCTCATTTGCCCGAATCGTTACGTATATTTCAACCTCAGGAAAAGATATCACCGACCACGAGATACCTATTGATGGAACAAATGAGAGTTATAAGGTGCTATCCATCGGGGCTAATTCTGTCAGCTCCCTGCTTGGGGCAAGATACGGAATGGTTGTGAGTATTTTTGATATCCTGAAAGTATTCCTTCCAACGCTATTTTTCAAACTTTCCTACCCCGAACAACCCGGTCTATATTTGATCGCTGCCACATTTGGCGTCATCGGTCATATCTGGCCCATTTATTACCGATTTCATGGCGGTTCAGGGTTTACGGCAATCATGGGCGGACTGTTCGTCATTGACCCAATCGCGATCTTCATCACATCCATCGTTGGGTTGTTTTTGGGCATGGTCATATTCCGCAACATGGTCGTTGCCACCTTGTCATGGATCTGGCTGCTCATCCCCTGGCTATGGTGGCGTACAAATGGCAGTTGGGAGCATATTCTCTACAGCATTGCAATCAATATTCTATTTATACTGGCAATGATCCCAGAAATACAGAATGTCATGAGATACAAGGAACAAGGGAAAACCCTCGAATATGCGATGGGCAACTTAAAATCAAATCCGATGGGACGCGGAATGCTAAAAATGGCGAAGTTCTTCAAAGTAGAGATCAAGTAATAGAAATAAACTCAGTATTATGAAATCCGCCTCATCCTACGATTGAGGCGGATTTCTTTTCCAGAGTTGAAATTTATTCGACGATATGAACCGCGCCCTGATAGCCGTCCACGATCACTTCGCAGTTTTCGGGCAGGTTGCATGCGCCATTGACCGAAACGACGCAGGGAATGCCATACTCACGCGCCACAATCGAACTGTGTGAAAGGATCCCGCCGGATTCGGCGATCACAGCTCCCGCCTTTGCAAAGAGCGGGGTCCATGCCACATCGGAAAATGGAATGGCGATAATATCGCCTTTGACCACGCGCCCGAAATCATCCGTTGAGCGAACGACCTTCACCCGTCCTTGATAATAGCCCGAAGAAGTGGGAATGCCCATTAATTTTTTCGCATCGCTTTTCATCAAGTCGATGGGCGGAGCGGCATTTCCGTAAATGATCTCCGGCATGACGATATCGCGGCAGCGTTCGATGCTGTCTTTGTGCGCCTGTATCTTGGCTTTCAACTCATCCGCATTGGCAGAGCCTTCCACCAGCGCGCGAACCTCCTGCCAGGTTAAATAATAAATATCATCCCGGGTTCCGAGCATCCCATGTTGTACAAGTCGATCTGCCAGCATATTGAAATACACACGGAACCAGCCATAGGAAGATGTATACATCGAACTGATCTGCTCACGCATCATACGGAAGGTACGTGCACGCTGATAAAAAGGCTTCATCCGCATCTGTAGAAAAGGCGATGCCTTCAAGGTTGCCCAAGTGGTTTTTTGGTTGTCTTTGGAATTCGAGGCATGGTTCAATACCATGCGAATGATCTTATCCGGCTCTTCGCGCCAGGGTGTTTTTGAGAAGTCGTTGCCGCTTTCGCTGAAGTGCCCAAAACGTTTTATGAATTCATCCACCCATTGCAGGAAAAGCATCGTTTCGGGCATCTGCTTCAATTGCGAATATTCCAGTGTGCGGATGCTTTCCTGAACACCTTGCGGCAGGTCATTAAATTTTTTATGGATCTCATCCAAATGATGATTCGGGTCGAAGTCCTCAACCTCCCGCATGCCATCAGTCAGGTTGAAGTCGACGATATCGACATTCACCCGCTTGAGCTGCGATTTCAACATTCCGTTATAAATGCCCATCAAAATCGGAATCACAATATTCTGATATGCCACCCGCGTATTGAACTTGAAAAGTTCGTCGATCTTTATCAATAATTCCTGCGCGGTTAACCCTGAAACATCCTCTGCCTGTGTCTGGCGGATGTGCCTTTCAAATTCTGCCAGCTCTGCCTGCACACGCCGATCATACGTCCACGCGCGAACAGCAAAACCAAATATTCGTGGAATGTGGCGAAACGTTTTCAGCGATGGGCTGAATGGCGGGCGCTTGCTTTCACGTTTGAAACCCAGCAGCATCTCCAAGCCTTCACGCGGAAAGCCAAGGATTTCAAAGATCGTACCGATCGAACCCATATTGAAATAGGCGCGGTAATGGAAAAGTTTTGTCAAATCTTCAGGCTTGAGATGCGTTGTGCCCATCAACGAATCGAATAAACGAATCCAGCCGGTATTGACCAGCGGGATATTAACCGACGCGATCAACGGCTTGATGATGCCCGGCAGCACCTCACGCGAGATGCGGTTCGAGTACAGCGGCACATTCGTCAGCGCGGTGATGGGGCGAATTTGCAGCCAGAATAATTTCGACCCGTCGTATGCCCATTCCAGGTCGACGGGAGAGCCGTATATTTTCTGGATGCGGCGAGTCTCATTGGCGATCTCACGGATGATAGGCTCAAGTTCCGCATCCGACTCAGGTTTGGCTGTGAACTGACCCCAGCGATAGATCCAACGCTCGGGCGTGACCCCGTGTTGCATCAGCTCCTCGCCCAGCCCATGCACGGCTTCGATCACTACCTCGTCCAATCCGGTGGTGGGATTTTTACTGAACGCCACACCTGAGATCACCGGCGTGACCATCTCCTGGATCAAGACCGCCATCTTTAATTGCCTGCCCGCTTCGCCAAGTTTCTTCAAGTACGGCTGGAGTGTTTCAGATCGGCTGGAATTAAGCACCTCACGCACGGCACTCATCACCTGATCCAATCCCTGCATATTCGTGCGGCTCAAGAATTGACCCGCGAATGAAAGCTCCTTATCATCTTCGAGGTTGGCGGAGGAACGCACAGCGTATAACGTCTCAGCGCGGACTTTATCCTTCAACTGATCGCGCAAGCGAGCAAACCCAGCCTCCGATTCACGCTCGAGCATTTCGCTCGCGGAATACGTTACGACCAACGTGTTCGGAATCGGAAAATGATGCCTGGCAAGCCAGTGCAGTCCGCCGCCTTTTTTGCCAAAGCTTTCAAGATGACGCGTCTCGTTAATCGTTGCAAGGATGGGGTGATCCATATCGTCTCCAGCAGATTATGGAACAGGCGTGGGGGCTGAAAGATAGCGGATGTTTTCTTCCATCGGAAGGATGCCGTACAACCCCGTATCTTTCAGGTCAAGATGCTCGAACAGGAAAAAGTTCGGCGGGTAAAAAGTGAAGGTCGAAAATGCCACGAACATGACCAGAAAGACGCCGATGGCATATTGAGTATATTTCTTTTCCAATGGCGCGCGGGTCAACAGCTTATAACTCGCCCATTGACCCAAAAAGACCGCCAGATAAAAAAGGAAGAGGTCAACCGGGTAATAACTGCGCCCAAGGATCGGGGCGTAGATGTACCAGCCGATCGTGATCACCAGGGGCATGATGAAGAGTCCCGCGACCTTGGCAAGAATGTAATTGTTCACGGCATCCCGCACATACGTATATTGGATCAGTGCAAAGACCAGCCCCGGGAAGAAGACCATTTTTAGATGTTCCCAGGTGCTTTCATTGACCGCTGAAAAATAGGCAACTTCCATACTGGAGTAATTGCTCATTTCAAAGGTAAAGTGCAACGCCGCACCGATCAAACCAATAAAAAGAAATCCACCGATTTCCCAGATCAACACTTTATTCTTCATGATAATCTCCCTATAAAACGCCAAAGATAAACAACAGACCGACCAAAGCGATTAAAGCCCCGCCGACACGCAGGGCGATTTTTCCACTCTCATAGTGACGAGAAATATCTCCGATAACCACTCCGGCGATATGGATCAAGGCGGTCCCGACCAGAAAGCCCAATGCATACAAGAATGGCTCAGCCGTGTCGGGCATTTCTGAACCGTGAGCATATCCATGGAATATGGCAAAGAAACCCACCCCGATCATCACCATCAAAGTGGGAATCTTGCGCTCGGCGGCAATGAACAAACCCAGGATCACGAGAGAAGCCGCAATTCCCAACTCAGTAACGTTCAACCCGATGTTGATCAGACCCAAAAGACCGCCAACTGCCATCACAGATACGAAGGTGGCAGGAACGGTCCAAATCGCACGCCCACCGATCTGCGCGCTGATCATACCGACACTGAGCATGGCAAGCAGGTGGTCGTAGCCCAACACCGGGTGGACAAGTCCGCTCAAGAAGCCGCCCAAGCCCAGATTGGTGCCGTCATGGGCATACGCCACACTTGGGATAGTAGAAAACAGGAAAGCAAGCAGGATAGATTGGAAGATCTTTTTTCGAGACATATGTTTAACCTCTTAGTTACATCCCATTTCAATATTCAAAGTTTAATTTTGATAATTCGTACTAATAAGCGAAACAAAGGCAAGGTCCATACCAATGTAACTTTGCCCTACAAATAAAATCATCTATGCAGTCTGGCGTCGGATCAAACTGTAAATGGCAAGGATGAACATGGCACCTGCACCAATCCATGCAGTATTGGCGACCAAAGCGGTGTCTGCTTGCTTGACAGCTATACCAATGAAGGACCAAACCAGCACAAACATATAGGCCGCATCCTTGCGTGCAAGAGTCATAAAAAGACCAACAACAGATGCGACCATGATCATTATCACAGCCCAGATCGGGGCGCTGATCCCAAATGCGCTCCAATTAATTGAATATAGCCAGGATGTAATGTTGGCTACAGTTGCGACTGTAATCCAGCCGAGATAAATGCCAAACGGGATATCGATCGCCCATCTTTCAGAACGTGAAACAGAAGCTCCATTAACATCCAATCGAAGGTAACTGGCTATCAACAATCCAAGCAGGGACAGCATAATGAGCACACTCAGCCCAAAGAAGTTATAGTGCCAGGCAAATAACCAACTCGCGTTGGCGATATTACTGATCGCAAATACATACCCCAACCGGCGCAGGCGTGGGTTTTCCTTTTGGGCAGGCAGGAATTGGTAAATGGCAAAAGCCAGCCAACCGACAAAGATCAGAAACCAAATGGCAAATACATAACCTGCGGGGACAAAATAAACCTGGAAGCGATCAGAGATCTCACCGGTGTTCTGTCCATTGAGCGGCAGGATGGGCGCCAGAATATTAACCGTCAACGCAATGAGGACGGTAACCAGGTTGGCAATTTGACGTAATGTGTCTTTCAAAATAAATACTCCTATTGTGATTTGAAGTGATAGTCACTTTATTTACAACGCTTTGATCTTCAACCATAACGCCGGAATGCGACTCACCTTACCCAGCGCACTCAGACTCGCCCGACGGGCAAACACGTCATAATCGTGTTTTTCAATATCATCGAGAATGCCCTGATAAAAAACAGAGGCGGCGCCGATGGCAAGTTGCCCTTCGCGCTCAAGCATCTTCACACCTTCCCATGAATCTTTGTAGAGGTGGCGCGTGCGGTCGATCTGGAACTTCATGAACTGACGCCAACTGTCTGTGATGCGACCTTCGGCGATATCTTGTTCACGGATACCGTAGAAAGTGAGTTCTTCGCGTGGCAGGTAGAGACGTCCGTTACGGTAGTCCTCCCCCACATCACGCAGGATGTTGGTCATCTGCAGTGCCACGCCGAGTTTGATGGCGTAAGGGACCGCATCATTATTCTTGAAGCCCACAATGTACATGCTCATCAACCCCACTGTGGAGGCTACACCGTAACAATACGTGGCAAGCTCGTCAAAAGTTTGGTAACGAGATTGGGTCAAGTCACGGTTGACGCCATCGATCAATTGCAGGGCATAGTGGCGCGGGATATGGTAGCGGGTGACAGTATCAGCCCATGCGGCGGCGACCAGATCGTTATTTTGGAAAGAGCCGGTCTCGATCATCGTCCGCCAATATTCGAGGCGCAGTTCACGTTCATCATCAGCGGATTCGTCCACTATGTCATCCACGGTTCTACAAAAGGCATACAAGGCGCGGACAGCGGAACGTTTCTCTTCAGGCAGCAGCCCGGAGGCAAAGTGAAAAGACTTGCTATGTTCAGCAGTAACAACTTCAGCGTGTTTATAGGCTTTCTGGAGCGAAACATCGCCTGCCCAATACGAGAAGAACGGGCGGGTTGAGGGATGAGGTACGTGCCCAGCGAGGGCGAGAAGTTGGTTTTCCCAACGAGCTTGCATTTCCATAAGTGCCTCCATTCAAAATGACTTGATAAAGTGTTAAAGTAAATTCTACTCAGATTATCCGTTTTGTCAAGGTTTTGCAAAACTAATTTATTAAAAACCTTGACAAAATATTTGCACAGCGTATAATGATTGAAAGTCTGGTGATTTCACTTGTATGCGCTCAATCACCGGAAATAAACAAGGAGAACTATGAACAAACCAACCGCACTCGTAATCGGCGCCGGCATCGGTGGAATCGCCACCGCCGCCCGCCTCGCCAAAAGTGGCTATGAAGTGACCGTGCTCGAAAAGGAATCAACACCCGGCGGACGCTGTAATCAGATCATCCGTGATGGTCACCGCTTCGATATTGGTCCGACCCTGTTTCTAATGCCCGAAGTTTGGGAGGAAACTTTTGCTTCGCTCGGTGAAAAGATGAGCGATTATCTTGACCTACGCCGCATCGATCCCACCTACAAAGTCCGCTTTGATGATGGCTTGCAATTGGAGCTGACTTCCGATATCGGCAAGATGCAAACGCAATTGGAGAGCGTGGAAAAGACCGCCTTCACCGGTTTCCTGAATTACATTGCCGAAGGCAGCAAGCACTACAAGATCTCTCTCGAGAAATTTGTTGGACGCAACTTCTATAACATTTTTGAATATTTCAGCCTGAGCAATTTACCGTTGATCTTCCAACTCAAGGCATTGGGCAAACACTACAAGAACACCAGCCGCTTCTTCAAAGACGAACGCTTGAAAGCCGCCTTCACGTTTCAAAATATGTATCTGGGATTAAGCCCTTACGATGCGCCTGCCACCTACTCCCTATTGCAATATACAGAACTCGCCGAAGGCGTGTGGTATCCGATGGGCGGCATGTATGCCGGTATTCAGGCTTTGGTCAAGGTCGCAGAAAAATTGGGCGTGAAATTTATTTACAATGCACCGGTCAAAAAAATCGAAACCAATGGCAGTAAAGTTCTGGGCGTTGTCCTTGAAGACGGACGCACATTCACATCTGACATTTTCGTAGGCAATGCAGACCTGCCTTACATCTACGATCAACTACTCCCCGACCGTGTCGAAGCGAAGAAACTCATCGAAGACAAACTCTATACCTGCTCCACCATCATGTTCTATTGGGGCGTGGATAAAGAATATCCGCAGATCGCACATCACAATGTTTTCCTCGGCGGCAATTACAAAGCCTCCTTTGACCAGATCTTCAACGATCACGCGCTGCCTGAAGTACCATCCTTCTACGTTCACGCACCTGCCCGCACAGACTCAGCTGCTGCGCCCAAAGGTCAGGAAACACTTTATGTCCTCGTGCCGGTCGGTCACCTCGATGCACGCAGTGAGCAGGATTGGGATGCGATGGTCAACCGCGCCCGCGAAACCGTGCTCACACGTCTCGCGAATGAGTTGGGCGCAACCGACCTCAAGGACCACCTCAAGTTCGAGATCGTGTATCAGCCCAAAACATGGAAGGAACGTTTCAACCTCGTCAATGGCTCGGCATTTGGGCTGAGTCACAACTTCTGGCAGGTCGGATATTTACGTCCGCATAATCGCCATAAGACCTTCAAGAATATGTACTTTGCCGGTGCGTCCACCCATCCCGGCACTGGTTTGCCCATCGTCTTGCTTTCTGCCCGCCTGACCACCGAGAGAATTCTCAAAGAAGCGAGTACAATAGCTGTGCAAAAGGTGAATAAAGCCGCCTTTAATCCAGCCTAAGGACAAACCATGGTCAGCATAACCCCCGCCTACAATCTCAAAGTCGTTCTGAAAGAAACCGGCTTACCCGCCGATACCCTGCGTGCCTGGGAGCGCCGTTACGGCTTGCCTGTGCCCCAACGCACCCAAGGCGGTCATCGCCTGTATTCTGAACGCGACATCCACACCATCAAATGGTTGATGGCGCGCCAGGCGGAGGGACTTTCGATTTCACGTGCGGTGGATCTGTGGAATGAAAACCTCGCTTCAGGGCTGGACCCGTTAGCTGGTCTGGCGCCTTCAGCCTTTACCTCCCCGCAAACGACTCCTGCCATCTACATCCCGCAGGAAACGACTCTCGATTCGATGCGCGCCAATTGGGTCGCCGCGTGTCTGAACTTTAGTGAAACCGCTGCAGAACAAATATTGAACCAGGCATTTTCCATGTTCCCTGTGGAAGCCGTATGTGTGGAAGTTTTACAAAAGGGCATGTCTGAAATTGGCAAGAAGTGGTACGAGAATCAAGCCAGCGTGCAACAGGAACACTTTGCCTCCGGTTTAGCCATGCGCCGTTTGGATGCACTGCTGATCGCCTCTCCTACGCCTTCGCGTTCACAAACGATTCTCGTGGGCTGCCCTTCCAACGAATGGCACACCTTCACACCGCTGATGCTCTCGCTCTTCCTGCGCCGCCGTGGATTCAATGTCATTTATCTGGGAGCCAACGTCCCCGCCGAGAGATTCGAAGAGACTGTCCGTGCAGTGCGGGCGAATCTGGTTGTCCTGGTTTCGCAAACGCTCGCCAGCGCCGCATCGTTGCAACACGTAGCGCTGATTCTTAGCAGTAAAAAAATCTCTGTCGGTTACGGCGGACGTATCTTCAATATGCGACCTGAGATCATCAAGCACATTTCCGGTCATCATCTGGGCAATGATGTCAGTTCAGCGCTTGAAGAAGTGGAACATATTCTGAGCGGCAAACGAAAACCCATTCAGACCCAATTAGCGTCACAGGAATATGTTGCCGCGCATCAATTCTTCACATCCAAACGCGCTGATATTGAAATGACTTTGAAAACTCTGGTCAATCCGCTCGGCATCTCAAGCGAAAGTTTTCATACGAGCATTCACTTCCTTGGCGATAACATCACCGCCGCTTTACAACTCGGTGACATGAACCACGTCTCTGACGAAATGGTTTGGGTCAAATTCCTGCTGCATGCTTACGAACGCCCTGATGAAGAATTGATCAACTTCATGGATGCCTATGCCAAAGCGGTTAACAAACACATCAATGGCTCCGGCAAACCGATCTATGAGTGGCTGACAAGTGAAACCAATAAAGTCAGGACCAAATAATCAAAATGCAGGGTTGCACGTATCTCAAAGGAATAACATGCGTCTCGCAAAAATAATTTCGATTCTCGGCATACTGGCCATGACCGCCGTTTTGATCTACGGCTTCACCATCGGTGACTTTTTCGCTGAAGGCAGTCAACTGGCAGCTATGCCGTGGGGTATCGTCTCGCTCGTTGACCTGTATACCGGCTTCACGCTTTTCTCTGCCTGGATCATCTACCGCGAAAAATCCCTGCTGGTTGCCATCGTGTGGACCATTGCGATGATGACCCTCGGATTCTTCGCCGGCAGTCTGTACGCTTTCATTGCCCTGCAAACCAGCGGCGATGACTGGCGCAAATTCTGGCTGGGAAAGCACGCGTAGGATCCATGCAACAATCCAAATGGCATGAATTACTCGAAGAAATCCGCACTGTATTTACGGGGCGTAACTCTTTCTTCGATGCGATCCTCCCGCCGATCATTTTTCTTTTGATCAATGGGTTGGTCGGCTTTCAAGCCGCCATGTGGAGTGCCCTGATCCTCTCGGCAGGTATCGCCATCCTGCGGATCGTTCGCAAACAATCTTTGACCTATGCCCTGGCAGGTGTTGGCAGTGTAGCTGTGGCAATTGGGCTTGCCCGATATTTGGGCAAATCTGAGGGATTTTTTCTCCCGGGTTTGATCAGCGGAAGCATGACCTTACTGCTGACCATCCTCAGCCTGGTGATCCGCCGCCCCATGGTGGCATGGACAAGTTATATCGCCCGCCGCTGGCCCCTGGATTGGTATTGGCATCCACAAGTCCGCCCGGCATATAGTGAAGTGACCTTCGCCTGGGTAATATTCTTCACCGCGAGATTGCTGTTGCAATTCGCACTCTTTGAAAACCAGGATGTCAACTCATTAGCGCTGACCAACTTCGTTACTGGCTGGCCCGCAACCATCCTCTTGTTGATCTTCAGTTATCTCTATGGCACGTGGCGGCTGGCACAGTTAAGCGGTCCCAGTGTGGAAGAGTATCGTAACAATGTTCCGCCGCCGTGGCAAAGCCAACGGCGCGGGTTTTGAAATTATTCGAGGACAAATGCTCATTCAAATTTTACAAATCGTTGCAGCCATCGCAACCATCCTGACAGGAGTCTTTTCCCTGCTCAAGCCCGCCGCGATCACAGGCTTTACCGGTCTGCAACCCGTGGGCGGACGTGGCATCACTGAGATCCGCTCGATCCTTGGTGGAGTGTTCATCGCTCTGGGCGCCGTGCCACTGATCCTCAACTCACCCGTTGCGTATCTCATGCTTGGCATTACCTATCTCGCCATTGCACTGGTGCGCGCCGTATCCATGTTCATGGATAAATCCGTTGTCCAATCAAACGTGATCAGCCTGGCTGTTGAAATCGTCTTCGGCATCATTTTGGTAATTCCTGTATGAGCCGTGTCGAACTCAATCAACCCGCACCAGACTTTACCCTAACCGATTTCAAAGGGAACGAAGTCCGTCTATCAGATCTTCAAAATAAAAAGAATGTGCTGCTGGTTTTCAACCGTGGCTTTTTCTGACCCTTCTGCCAACGGCATATGGCGCAGTTGCGCCGAGATCACGATAAATTTTTAGCACAGGATACCGAAGTCATTGTGGTTGGACCCGAAGGCGCAACTGCCTTTGCCCTATACTGGAAGCTTAACGATCTGCCTTTCATTGGTTTGCCCGACCCAAGCCATAGTGTTCTAAAACGCTACGGGCAGGAAGTCAGTTTGTTCAAGTTTGGTCGCCAACCCGCGCAGGTCACGATCGATAAACATGGACAAGTCCGTTTCGTCCACTACGGACATGACCCCAGCGACATTCCAACGAACGCAGAAATTTTGGATGTCTTGAAAACAATGAACACAGAACCTGTTAGTCAAGTACTGTAAACAAATTAAAGGAAAAATGGATAAAAAACGTCTCTTCTCGATTTTATTAGTCGTCTTCATCGACCTGCTCGGCTTCAGCCTGATCCTGCCCTTGCTACCGTATTACGCCGAAACGTTCAACGCCAGCAAATTTACGACTGGCTTGCTGATCGCCGTCTACGCCCTGATGCAATTGATCGGCGCCCCACTGCTGGGACGTCTCTCCGACCGCTTCGGACGCCGCCCGATCCTGTTGATCAGCGTCTTCGGCACGTTCCTTGGCTTTTTGCTGTTCGGCTTCGCCACTACCTTATGGATGCTGTTCGCTGCCCGCATTTTGGATGGCGTTACCGGCGGCAACTTAAGCGTCGCCCAAGCCTATATCTCAGATGTGACCGATGCCGAGAACCGCTCCAAGGGACTTGGCTTGATCGGCGCCGCCTTTGGCATTGGCTTCATCATTGGTCCCGTCACTGGCGGATTTCTGAGCCAGTTCGGCTATAACGTCCCTGCTTTTGTGGCAGCCGGATTATCGCTTCTCAATCTTGTTCTGATCTATGCCTGGTTACCCGAATCATTGACCGAAGAAAAGCGCAAAGAGCTCGGTGAACAGAAGAAGCCCGCCATCACGCTGGGGGCACTGGTCACAGCCTTGAAGCGTCCATTCACCGGTTCCATACTTATCACGCGCTTCTTCTTTAGCCTGGCATTTTCGATCTTCCAAACCATCTTCTCGCTGTATGCCCTGGCGAAATTTAACCTCACCGCTCGCGACACAGGTCTTGTGCTTACCTATGTCGGTGTTCTGTCTGTCATTGTGCAGGGCTTCCTGGTCGGGCGCTTAACGAAAAAATTCCGCGATGATGTCTTGATCATGTTCGCCGTGGCGTTGATGACAGTCTCATTAATCGGCTGGGCATTGGCGCCATCCGTGTTTTGGTTACTGGTTGTCTTAACTCCCACTTCCCTTTCCGGCGGCATCCTCAACACCTTGCTCTCCAGCACACTGACGAAAGCCGTTGCTCCCCATGAGATCGGTGGCATCCTCGGCTTGGCAACTTCTGTGGAAAGTTCCACCCGCATCATCGCACCCATTCTTGGCGGCGCCCTCCTGGAGAACGTTGGCACATGGTCACCTGGCGCATTTGGCGCCATCGTCATGGCTGGAGTAACTGTATTCGTCTTCACACAAATTTACAATCACCCGATTGTGATCACCCTGCGTGAACAAAAGCTCGCCCCGGTGCCAGTGGCTATTAGTGATTAAGGTTCTACTCTATTTGTCACCCTGAGCGACAGCGAAGGGTCTCTACCAAAAGGAGTTACCCATGTTGATCGAAACCGCCCGTTATGAATTGCCACCCGAAGGCATCACCCTGCTCGGTTATATCGTCCGGCGTATGCATAAGACAGAATGGCTGGCAAAAGCAGCCACCCTGCTCGCCGATGGACAGACTGCAGCAGGCCTCGAGCACGCAGCAGTCTATGCGGCCTCCTCATCAACCTCCTATGGGCGCGCCTACTATCAACCGCAATTCAATCGCATCGGTGAAGTCATCAGCGAAGCGGACCCGGTCACCGGCGCGATCGTCACTGCACGCCTCGACAGTACATCACCGCATTACAACATCTCCTACGAAGCCATAATGCCCAACCGTGATACCTTCCGCGGCAGTGAAACCATCACCGGCACCACCATCGGTTTACGCGGCTTGGGCATGCCAGCGCCTTCAAAATTTATTTTTACATCCGGTGATTACACCGCAGAGTTCAGCGGCATCCTCACCAGCGAGCTTGCGCTCTCACTGTTTGGCAACACGCGTATCCGCGCCTATGGTTCTCTTAATTTAAAAGACAGTGCAGGCAATACCGGTCGTCTTGATATCAATCGTTCAGGCGACATGACCATTCAGATCAACGCTGCGCCGCCCACCCACCATGCAATCACAAAGATCACATGGATGAACATTCAGATCCCCGCCCCGCAACCGGCATGACTGCGATCTGGTGGATAAGACGCGACTTAAGACTGACGGATAACGCTGCGCTGCATGCCGCGCTCGAAGCTGGTTCGGTCATCCCGGTCTTTATCCTCGACCCAGCCTTTGACTCGGCATCCGCCCGCCGCAGGGAATTTCTCTACGAGGGCTTGCACGCGCTTGATAAAGATCTGCGCGAGCGCAATTCGTATCTCGTAATTCGTAGTGGAAAACCGCTTGAAGTGTTGAGCCAACTTTTACAAGAAACCGGCGCAACACAGATTTTCGCTGAAGAAGATTTCACGCCCTACGCGCGCAAACGCGATACCGAGATCAAGCACCATCTGCCATTACATCTAGTCAGCGGACAAACAGTCCACCATCCCACTGCGGTATTGAAGGCAGACGGCAAACCATATACAGTCTATACACCCTACTCAAAAGTATGGAAAGCAAACCTTCCGACAAAGTTAGATATTTACCCTGCACCTGAAAAAATCAATACCCCCTCCAACATCACAAGCGAACATCTGCCCAACTATAAAGTTAGTCCCTTGTTTGTAGCAGGTGAAAAAGAAGCGCTCGTTCGCTTGGAAGAATTTTCATTCAAACGCATTTACTCCTACGGCGAAGACCGCAACCGCATGGACTTGGATGGCACATCGTCACTGTCACCGTATCTGCGGTTTGGCATGCTCGGGTTAAGACAAGCCGTCAGTATGGCGAGGCAGGCTATGGCTGAGTCCCGAGGCGGTGTCCTGAGCTTGTCGAAGGGCGAGGCGTCGCATAGCGCGGAAGTCTGGTTGAATGAATTGATCTGGCGTGAGTTCTATATCCAGATCCTGTATCACTTTCCGTACGTCAGCAAAACTTCGTTCAATCCGTCACTGGCGAATATTCCGTGGCGTAATGACGAATCCGAATTTCAAGCGTGGAAAGAGGGACGCACGGGTGTGCCGGTCGTCGATGCGGCGATGCGACAACTCCAAGAGATCGGCTGGATGCATAACCGCGCGCGCATGATCGTGGCATCGTATCTGGTGAAGGATCTGTTGATCGATTGGCGTTGGGGTGAAGCGTGGTTCATGGAAAATTTGTTGGACGGCGACCCCGCCGCGAATAACGGCGGCTGGCAATGGACAGCTGGAACTGGCACCGATGCCGCGCCCTATTTCAGGATTTTCAACCCCGTGCTGCAAAGCGCGAAGTTCGACCCGCAGGGCGATTACATCCGCAAATGGATTCCCGAACTGCGCGGCGTCGAGGCAAAAGACATCCATGCGCCGTGGGAAAAGCAGCTCAAAATAAAAGATTATCCTGAACAACCGCTCGTTGAACGGAATAAAGACAGAACTTTGCAAGCGTATAAATTTTCAAAAGAGGTAGTGAGATCGTAATGGAAACCACAAACAAAAAAGACCTGTCTGTTTCAATGGAACGAGCGAACATCGTTGTGTTGTTTATCAGTCTGCCAGTGGCTGTATTGCAGTTTGCTCTTTTTAGCGTGATGCATGCTGCCGAAAAAATGGAGTTGACCTGGAATTTTTTGCTTTTCATCGCTGTGCTGATCCTCGGCATTGTTGTGCACGAGTTGATCCACGGGCTCACCTGGGCGTTCTTTGGGCGCAAACCATTCTCTGCGATCAAGTTCGGTTTTCAGTGGAAGACCTTTACACCCTACGCACATTTAAAAGAACCGGTGGAGGTCAATGCCTACCGCATCGGCGCATTCATGCCCGGATTCATTCTTGGCATGCTCGCATATATTTTGAGCCTCATGCTCGGCGATGGCAATCTTTTTTGGTTCAGCCTTGTACACACCTCCGCCGCTGGAGGCGACTGGCTGATCCTTTGGCTGATCCGCAACCTGAAGCGCGGCACGTTGGTGGAAGATCATCCCACCCGGGCAGGTTGTTACGCGATCGAATCATCAATTTAGAATGACAAGGTTAAGCATGGATCAACAAACTCTTTCAAACCCTCGCACTGCCAAACTTGCCCTCTGGGGCGGGATCACTTTTGCGGCACTATTCACCTTGCTCATCTGGCTGGCGGACCCGTTGCTCAAACGCTTTATCCTTGATCCTGGCGATGGCACCCTCATATTCTACGATTGGCAGCTCGCTGTACCCACCTCCCTCGGACGCATCACCGCCTGGGGTTTTTATGCCCTGCATCAGATCATCCTATGGGCGTTGATCTACTACGCTCAAAGTTCTGTGAAGAAATACAGCACAGGCTTGCATCCGGTGAATCTGTGGGCATTAGGCGTGAACGCCTTCTTCATTATTTTGCATTTCATCCAAACCCATCTCTGGTATGACGCCCTCGCCATGGACATGAGTTCCTTCACATCGCAAGGCTCCGTCATCCTGATGTTGTGCTTCATCCTTGTCATGGAAAATAAACGTCGTGGCATGTTCTTTGGCGCCAGGGCGCCCTTCTCTGAACGGGTGGTGTCCTTTGCGAAAAAATATCATGGTTATCTTTTTGCCTGGGCGATCGTGTACACGTTCTGGTTCCATCCCATGGTAGGCACACCCGGGCATCTGGCTGGATTCTTCTACATGTTCATGCTGATGCTGCAAGGCAGTTTGTTCCTCACCCGCATCCACGTCAACAAGTGGTGGACGGTGACTCAGGAAGTAACGGTGCTGTTCCACGGCACGCTGGTCGCCATCTTTCAAGGCGCTGATCTCTGGCAGATGTTCGCTTTTGGTTTCGGCGCCATGTTCGTCGTCACGCAAATGCACGGGCTGAATCTCTCCCGCCTTACCCGCTGGGTTATTGGGCTGGGCTATGCCACAGCAGCCATCGTGGTGTTTAACACCAATTGGGCAAACCTCAATACGATCATCCGTATTCCATTCATCGAATATCTGATCGCATTTATCATGGCAGGCTTGATCGCCCTCGGCATTTGGTCCGCAGACCGCTTCAAGAAAAATAATGCCCAACCTGCATCTCTGTCATCCACATCAGGTGACGATTAATCAATGGCAAAAAAACTTTCCCCTGAAATCGGGCGCGCCTCTATGCAGGCGCTCATCCAAGCAGGCTCCCCACTCGGACCATTGAAAGTCATGGCGAAACATATGGGGCGCTTTTTTCAGATTCCACTGCCGGGGTTTCGTCCGTATGTGGTGTTTGGTCCCGAAGCGAATCGCAAAGTGCTGGTCACCGAACGCGATAAGGTTTTATGGCGCAACACAGACCCGGTCACAGACTTGCTGGGACGCGGCGTCTTAATTGTAGACGGTGACGAACACGACCAGTATCGCAAACTGATGGAGCCGCCGCTTCATCCCTCCCGATTACCTGATTACACAGCCCGATTCATTTCCCACACTGACAGAGTCTCCGCCCAATGGAAAGACGGCGAAACCGTTGACATGCTCATCGAGTCCCGCAAAATCGCCCTGCTCATTATCATGGATACACTATTCAGCAAAGACGTCTGGGACGATCTGCCGCACATCTGGACGCCGGTTCTCAAAGCGATTGAATACATCTCACCCGGGCTGTGGATCATGTGGCGAAAAATGCCGCGCTTTGGGTTTCGTAAGCCGTTGAGGGAGCTTGATAATTATTTGTATGGGATTATCGAGGAAAGAAGAAAGACTCTGGAGTCGGACAGCAAGCTGTCCGATATGCAGGACAAAGCTCCTGCACTCCAGAACGATCTACTCCAACACCTGATCGACGCCGGGCTTACCGA
>CAZMQE010000015.1:24973-27024 GCA_964568115.1 uncultured Anaerolinea sp. | reverse complement strand
TGCCCCACATTGCTTTCAAACCAGATTTGCGAAGTTGAATCGCGCATAACTGATTCGATAGCCTGGCGCTGCTCATCCGTAAGCGGATTGGAAGTAGCCGACTCCTGCGCAGGTGCAATCAGCTTGCCAGGTTGAGGCTGAAGTATCACACCTGCCAATAGAACCGCAAACAGGCAAAGGCGTAGTAATAAAGTGAAACGTTGATTCATGAATTCCTCCGGACAATGATCAATCTAATAAAAAAGATTTCTTCTACATTCAAAATCTAGTTGCGTATTGCATAAAAACCGTACAGCCTACGATAAGCGCACGGTTTAGCACAGATAATTTGAACATTTCGCAATTCGGTAAAGAAAAGTGAGCCACCCCCGCACTTCTAAAGGAAACAGGCAGCGCACAGCAGTCGGTTTCGCTACTCGCTCGTCAGAGTCCTTACCCTAAGAATTAGGAAAAGCGACCAAATCAAGACTCTGAGTCTTCACGTCTGTCCTTGACATCCGAAGGTACTATTTTTATCCATTTTAGCTCATAGTAATTGTGTGTCAATCTTATACAAAAACATTTTTGCAAGCACCTAATCAAACATCTATACAAATATATCGACGCATGAGGAATGTTTTTTTCGATCATTATCGATTCGCTTCCAAGTAAATGTAAGTACTCGATTAACTCCCTTCCCAAAATTCATTTTCAATGTCTTCCTAGGGTAGATTTCAAATTTATATGTAAATAAAGATAAAGAAATTCCTTTGATTTCATCTCCAAGATATTGAAAACTGTTCATCGCTCAACGAACATCTTCGATTGACACGCCTTAGCACATCGGGTATCCTTGCCAACGTCCGGGCAGGCCCGGCGCGGCAGAGCCTGCCAAACCCCGCCAGGGTCGAAAGACAGCAACGGTAAGGGAGTGTCTCTGGGTGCCGCCGATCACCTGCCCGGATATTTATTTATGAAATCATCCCGCCTCATCTTCATCATCATCGCACTTGTCGCAGGCATCGGCATGGGGCTTGCCTACGGCTGGCTGATCGACCCCGTAGACTTCTTCGACCTCACGCCCGATACTCTCCGCGCCGATTACAAAACCGATTACGTGCTCATGACCGCCGAGACCTACCGCACCGAACAAGACCCCGGTCTGGCTGCACGGCGTCTCGCTATTTTCGGATCGCAATCCCCCTCCGCCATCGCCTCGCAGGGACTTGAATATGCCCGCGCCAACGGCTTCCCAGATTCAGATATTGCTTTGATTCAGGAACTCGTCACTGCCCTGCAAGCCTGGAGCGGAATTCAATGAGACGCATCCCCTTCGATATCATCATCACGCTTCTTCTCGGACTTGGGCTTGGTCTGGCGTACTCATGGCTCTTCTCCCCCTTACATGTTGTAGATGCCAGTCCCGTTGCCCTGCGTGCAGACTTCAAAGATGCTTATCGCTCCGCCATCGCCGCATCGTATGGCGCTACAAACAACCTCGCACGCGCACAGGCGCGGCTTGCATTACTCGGTGACTCCAACTCCCTCGATGCGCTCAACTCACAAGCCCAACGCCTGATCGCCAGCGGAGAGTTCGCACAAGCCGACCAGGTTGTGGCGCTTGCCATTGCCCTCGAAAATGGAACAACTGTTGTGGCAGTCCCAACAGTTACATCAACAGTGGATAACACAGTAGCCGTCGTCAAAGAAGTCACTGCCACCCTGCCTCCACCGCCGCCAGATCTGCCTTTTCAATTCACCGAGACGCCGCAATCCACCGACCCACAGATCATAGAAACCCAACCCGTGATCAACACCGCCACACCCCGTCCAACACGCACACTCATCCCCACGGTTGGCGCACCCTTTACCCTCATCGCTCAAGACACGGTCTGCGATGCCACCTTGCCGGATGGATTATTACAGGTACTCGTCTTCAATTCCAACCGCAGACAAATCGCCGGCGCCAAGATCATCATCACCTGGAATTCCGGCGAAGAACAATTCTTCACGGGTCTAAAACCTGAGATCAGCCATGGCTACGCAGATTACACCATGTCTCCCAATATCGC
>CAZMQE010000015.1:17912-24873 GCA_964568115.1 uncultured Anaerolinea sp. | reverse complement strand
GGTCTGATCAAGATCTGTGTGCTGGAGGTAATACCAAATACCGCCTGCAAATATTTGAGGGTATACAACTTCGGGGAATGCAAAATGATAATGGTGCTGTTGTAATTGCTATTGTCAGCAGCGCCCACTTCAGTCACCGCCATGCCTTGCCCTATCAAATAGTTTCCAGTATTCACATCCAAGCCAGGGATCGAGGTGCCATTCAACATGCGGATGCGGGCGCCGTCCGCTTTCATCAAGGCTGCAGGGTCACCCTGCCCGGCTAACGGGCTCAGTGGTCCGCTGGTCGTGAAAATTTGATCGCGCAATTCACGGATCTTATCCGGCAACGGTTTGAGGACACTGGCGTTCTGACCGCCTAACACTACATTATCCAACGCCACCATATCATAATTGATCACGCCCTGTTTGATGCTTTCGATGGGAATATCACGTGCCAATACGCCAAGTTGTAAAGCAGTATCAAAAGGCATATTCGTTTTGATACCGGCAGAAAATTCCTCATAGAATTGTCGAGCTTTCCCTAATAAGACCGGAAAGTTCTCAGGCGCCAACACAACATTGCGGATCCCCAGGATCACTTTTTGCTGACGTTCAGCACGCGCCACATCCCCACCTTCACCTTTACGATAGCGCGCGTAAGCTAGTGTCTTCTCCCCATTCAAATGACGGGGACCACAACAGGTCAATATGATCTTATCTTTGCCTGATCCCACCGGGTCCAGGCGCAACTCTTCCTGATTCTCAATATCAATGCCGCCGATCAGATCGATAAATTCCACAAAGGTACCGAAATCGATTTGAGCATAATATTGAACGGGCACGCCTAAAAATTGCTCCACCGTCTTGCGGGCAAGTTCAGGACCGCCGCCAGGTAGCTTACTGCCTTCGCCAAAGTAATAAGCCATGTTGATACGTCCGTAACTAAACCCCGGGATGTTCACCCACATATCACGCGGAATGGACAGCATGCCCGCTGTCTTGGAAAGCGGATCGATCGTGAGCAGGATCATCGAATCGGAACGCGGAGGACCATCGTTTGCCACGTAGTCACGATAATCAAGCCCGATCAACAGAACAGTGATGCGGCTCGCCCCATCCCATGCAGGCGGCAGGTTCGATTCAGGGATACTTGCAACCGGCGGCGGTGGTACGATCGAAGTGGCAACGGGTGTACCTTGTTCATTAAGTACGGGTCCATCGACCCCGGCAGTGACCGTACCGCAGTCGGAAGGCGCCATACCGGGCAAGGGCGTGATCGTCCAACAGGTGACGATGTTGCGCACGAAGAAAAAACCAAATAGTGCGAGCACAAGCGCGATCGCCCAAAAGATGACCTGCCCCAACGAGAGCGGACCAATTTTTTTATTTCTGAGAGAGTTAAGTGTATTCATACAGGTTTTATATATACCATATCCAAGCCGAGTCTTTCCAAGCCTGTTTTCGCCCAATGCTGCAACAAAACAGACTCTTCATCCATCACTTGCATCATCACGGGAATGGCGCGATGATCTTTAATTTCTGCCAATGCCCGCAACGCCAATATGCGCGCCGACTGCGATCTGTTTTTTACACATTCGATCAGGGCTGGAACGGATGCCTGCCCGATCTTGACCAGCGCATGCATCGCCAAATTGCCGACCATTGAATCCGCATCGCTCAAGGCTTGGACCAAAGGCTGGATCGCGCTTTCATCAGCCTGGGTGCCCAGCCCCAGCGCCGCACACTGACGAACTTCCGGCGCGGAGTCATTTAATAGAAACGGGATCAACCACTCGGTCCGCAAAAGAGGCGCTTGTGCCAGTGTGCGGATCGCCCACCAACGCGAGTCCACATCAGGAGAGCGAGTCAGATCCATTAATGCAGGAATCGCATCTTCACCGAATTCGATCAACGCCGGGACGGCATTTTCTGCGCGGCTTTCATCACCGCTCAAAAGTTCGCCGAGCAGTTCTTGCAAATTGCTCACGTTATTTCGACGGCGGCGGGACGGGCAACTTGTCGTCAGCCGTGTTAACCCACTTATCACCCTCTTCGATCAACATGACCGGAATATCATCCACGATCGGATATTTGCGGGCGCAATCGTTGCAAATGAACCAGGCATCTTTATAGAGTTTCAGTTCACCGCCCGTTGTGCGGACGCAATTGGGGCAACGTAAAATTTCAACTAAAGTTTCACTAACCATTGATTCTCCATTTCTTAACAGCGGGGAATTTTACCATCGATACAAAGCCGCTTATGATGACGGGTTGCGGCACAAGCTGTTTTCCCTCGCCAGCTTTTCAGGGTCTTTTGAATCAGGTCCATACTGGCAGACTGCCTGCCACGGTTGGTAATGTGTGGTGACTTGATCCTGGAAGTAGACCACGCCATCCTTCCAGACCGTGCGCGTGACGGTAACATCGGCGCCATTGGCGGCATAATCCACCTGCTTCATTTGATTCTTTTTCAATTCAGGATTTTCTTCATAGAGCGGTGAAGGCGCAGAGACAACATTCGTAGGACCGGTGGTATCCCATGTCACTGAACGACCATCCTTGGTGGAATAGAACTTCCAGGTCAATGACCGTCCGCTTTCGTTGAGATACGTTTCCATCAAGATCCAATACGGCGAATCGTTTTTGAATTTAAAATCAACCAGCGGGAAATACACAGTCGCATCCAAGCCTGCCAGTCTCTGGTCTACAGCGCCGCTGCCGATCATCTCATAATAGGAAACGCGATAGGCATGCGGATAACGCTCCACGATCGGGAAACCCGCGTTAAATACACCACGGAATAAAGTGGTGCTTACCTGGCAAACACCGCCACCCACACCTTTGATCGTGCGCCCGCCATAAATGATCAACGCTTCAGCAAAACCACTTTCAAGACTCACATCGCCCATGGTCTCGCCCATCGAGAAGACTTCCCCAGGCGCAACCAACACGCCATGGAACCGCTCTGCCGCCGCTTTGATGTTTTGAATACGCGCGTCACTGGAGCCATAAAAATAGGATGTCTCAGCCCAAAGCAACTCTGTGATCCCCAATTGTTGACCGGTTGCGTTTCCTGGAACTTGCGGCTGTGTCTCTGCGATCGCCAGTGGGACAGTATGCTCGCCGCGCAACAAGGCATCATTGATGGCTTTGATGCTGGCATCCATGTCCATGGCGCGCCCCACTTTTGAATCTTCCATCAAGTCCAGTTGTTTGGTTTCATCGTTGAAGATAAATTTGGCGTCGGAGGCTGAACGATCCACTTGCTGTTTCACCGGCGCAAGCAGATCACGCAGCCCGGTGGTGTTGAGTACAACCTGTACGCCATTTTGGACACGCTGCACACCCAAAAGGTTCGCAAGAATTTGCACATTGTAGACATACGGACCTGGGTCATTGGCAGCAGCATTCGGGATCGCTATCGTTAAAGGCTGGCTTAAGATCTGTCGTGCCATATCTGCCTGCGCAGCCACATCCAGAATTTCAGGCTGGAGCTCCTGAATTACCAATGGCACTTCACCGTCGCTGAAGGTTTGCAACTGCGCGCCCAAATAAACAAGCGTGGCGTCTACTTTCAATTCGCGCCCCACCTGACCAGGCTGAGCGACAACATTCGTTCCGTCCAAGCTCAAACTTGCTTCAACAACCGACTGATTGATCTGTGTGGAAATTTGACTCAGATATTGATACGCAACACGCTGGTCAAAGATGATAACCGGCGCGACTTGAATCCCGAATCCGCCTGCTCGAATTTGACCGGATAATGCACCGAACAAGCCCCCGCTTCTTCCCAAGCTGTAAGCTGTTGCCGCACTGGACGACGGATCAAACACCATGCCTAATTCCGCCGGACTTGCCACCCAGGCTTTTTCGCCATCACGAAACAGGATCTTGCCGCTGATGGGATAGGAAAGCGTCTGGCTGAGTTTAACAGCCGCATCTGAGGGCGATAGCCCTGAAAGATCCACCCCCGCCACGGAAACACCAGGAAAGATGCGCCCGGCGTACAGGAGTTGATAACCCAGCGTCCCTGCCACGATAACAATAAAGAACAGAACAACACCGCTAATCAGTGCAGCGATGATCTGCGGAAAAACGGGTGCTTTTTGATAAGGATAGGAAACAGTAGTCATTGTTGAAAATTATACCTTGCGAAGATTTGTGATAATTAATTACGAATAAGTATTCTTGTGTTCAAGAGCTTCCATAGAACGGACAACTCTGATTATTTGTTCCCGCCAAACTTCAAACCTGGAATTAACATGGGCGTAACAGACTGATAGTCCGCGTAGGCTTGCCCGAACTCACGCAGAAGTTTACGCTCTTCAAAATAAATGCCAATCAAAATATAAATCGTGAGTGAAAGATAAACTATAAAAGCATTCACGCTGACCGATGAGGAAAGCCACAAGGCTAATAGTCCAAATGTGTATAAGGGATGACGGACCATACGATAAAAGCCGCGCGTCACTAACTTGCTGGGTTGTTCCTCTTGAAACAACTGCCGCACACCAACAAACGAAAGTACATCCGTTTGCAAGACAGTTACAAAAAGCAGAAGCACAGCAAGCCCACTTCCCGCAAACATGAGATAGCTCCATGGTGACGGGATCTGATAAAGCTCTTTATCAGGCAATACGAGCATGAGATAAAAAACAGGCGCAATGCTAATGACTGAAAATACGTTATAGAACAAGCGATAGAATTTCACACCACCGTTCCCCAAGCTGCGGCGCAGGATATCTTTGAATTTCAGAGAAGCCATCCCCGAATGGACAAATCCCCAGATCGCAACGGAAAAGATCAACCAGAACATAGTTTCACGCCTTGACTTTCATTCTGGAGTCGGACAGCTTGCTGTCCGTGTCTTCTATCAACAAGTTGATGGACTCCAGAATCTAATTTACTGCACACCAAAAGCAGGCAATTCCATCATCGCGCCGCCAGCCTGCACGTTGTAATAAGGCATCCATGCCACGCCAAAGAGATTCACAAAGACATCCGTTTTCTTTGGGTTGACGGCGATCTCGGTGATATCGTTCACCACATTGCCCCATTTGCTGTTGATCTCAGTCACCAATTCTTCACGGCGCTTTTCGATATCAGCAATTTGCTGTTTGTATAATGCAATTGCGTCCACTGACTCTTCTACATCCGCTTTGGCTTGTTCGGTCTGTCGGCGTTTTGTCAGTGAAGATGACAACTTTCGCACACCGCGTTTGCCGCCAAATAAGCCGGTGATATTTTCAAGGTGCGTACCCGCCTCTTCCATTTTGCGGTGTGATAATTCAGCTTCATCTTCGCGGAGCTCACGTTCTTCACGAGCAAGTTTATCTTGCAGCGTTTTGAGTTGACGCTCAAATTGCCCGGTCTGTTTGGCGATTTCTTTATCGCGGGCATCACTTGCAGCATCAGCGCAGGCTTTCATGAATTCAGCTCGGCTAACATCGGGACCGGCAAAGACTTTAAGCGCGGTGTTGGCGCGCGCTTTCACAGAAGAGTTTCGCAGAACCCAATCCGCAAAGTCCTTTTGAAGGGCGACCATTAACTTCACATCATTCAATGGTGTATCAAGCGTATCGAACCGTGCGGATGGGACAGGCGCCGTTTCTACATTGTCCAATGTGCCGCCGTAGGCAAAATCATCCCAGCGGACAGAGCCGCGCTTTTCAAGAGTCGCGACCAATGCGGCGCGGACAATTTCACTTTCCACGCCGAGCTTCCGGTCAACAACTCGCACTTGGGCGGAAGCAATCAATGTAGGACGATACACCACGCTTTCGATCATGGCTTCGCCCGGCATGGTCTTCTGCGCAGCTTTATACGCTTCAGGCAGACTGTAATTCTGGGGGAGGAAGTATTCTTTGATGCCAGCAGGGAGAGATGGTTTGGTTTGACTGGCGCCAATTTCAGGTTTGCGATTTGCGACTGACGACTGATTACTGACAGTCTTCTGTTGCCCGTTATTAGCAAACAGAGCGTTGAACGAGGCTGGCGCTGCAACTGTTTCAGAGGAGGAATATGTTTGGGTTGGCTGAGCAGGTTTCGGCTGAGTCTGAGGCGCAACATCCGCATTGGCGAGTTTGTTGAGCGCGGGAATCTGAGTCCGGGTGAGTGGACCAGCGAGGAAGTTCATTGTCCAGCGCGTTTGAAATAGTTCGGGTTGCTTGGCATGGATGTTATGCAAAACAAAGACACGCTTGCCGAGGGTCGAGATCAGCTTATCGAACACGCCACGTGATAGCCCACCCATCGCGCTTTCAAGCCCATCCAGCAAACGATTTTTATCCTGCTCAGTTTGGAGTTTACCAATGAACCATGTGCCCGCATTTGAGAGGGCTTTGTAATCCACATCGACAGGATTTTGCGTGGCGAGCAAGAGACCCAAGCCAAACGCGCGGGCTTGTTTCAACATACGCAACAACGGTTGTTTGGAGGATGGATTGCGTTGCGGAGGCAGGTAGCCAAAGATCTCATCCATATAAAGGAGCGCGCGCAAGGAGGTTGCGCCTTTTTGCATACGCATCCAGGTTTCGACCGCGGAGAGCAAGAGCGTAACGAAGAACATCCGCTCGGCATCGGATAAATGCGCGAGATAAAAAATACTGTGGCGCGGACGTCCATCTGCGGTGTACAACATGGCGGCGATGTCCAGCCCCTGACCTTCACGCCAGGTTTCAAAAGTTGGCGAGGCGAGAATGTTGTTCAACACCATCGCAAGTTCCATGCGGTCTTTGGCAGGGAAGAACGAATCAACCGGGAATGCACCAAGTTTATCGAACGGCGGTGTTTGGGTTTGTAGGATCAGCTCATTCAGTTCGACATCTTTGCCCTGACTCCAGGCATTCTCAAAAATATTTGCAAGCAGAATGTGTTCGCGCGAACGGATCGGGTCAATATCTTCATAGCCAACCAAACCCAGCAAGGCGGTGACGGTGCTGGTTATTCTTTCGCGCAGTATTTCCCGGTTTTCTTTCCA
>CAZMQE010000015.1:15706-17812 GCA_964568115.1 uncultured Anaerolinea sp. | reverse complement strand
AGGCGGTGACGGTGCTGGTTATTCTTTCGCGCAGTATTTCCCGGTTTTCTTTCCAAGGTAAGTTGGGCGCGGCAAGCGAAGATAAAACACTGACAGGAATTCCTGAATCAGAGCCGGGGGTGTAAATGGCGAACTGCGCAGCGTTCTTGAGTGCCAGCACGCGCTCGGAAGTTATCCCCCATTCATTCAATCCGTTACGCCATGTAGTTGCGGTTTCTGTGGCAACTTGATCGGGAGTCTTTTTCGCACGGCGTGCCAGATCCGAATCGATCCACGGTTGAAAGTCTTGTGGCACAAGATCAGGGAAATGCAACAACAAATTCGTGAGGTCGCCTTTGGGATCAATGATGATGGCAGGAATGCCTTTCAACGCGGCTTCTTCAAGCAACGTGATACACAAACCGGTTTTGCCTGAGCCGGTCATACCCGTGACGACCGCATGTGTGGTCAGGTCATCGGGGTCGTAGGTGGTCTGTTGAGCTGTAACGGTCTGTTTGATGGGGTCGTACGCGCGTCCAAGGTAAAAGTTCGAGTCAGTCATAAAAGTCTCCAGCGCGAAATAGTTGATGGTTTATTGTACTGCCATTTGAAAGCAATGCGGTTAAAAAAATCCTGCGGAGCAAAAGCTCCGCAGGCAATTTGCACATGGCTGTTATTAGCCGCCGTTGTTATTGTTGTCATCCTTGCCGCTATTATCGTTGCCATTATTATTGCCATCATCATCGTTAGTATTGTCATTCGTGTTATCGTCACCCGAATTCTGGTTACTTGAGTTCGGGTTGTCATTGCCCGAACCTGTATTGATGATCTCGAGCTTTATGGCAATAAAACTACCGTCTGATTGTTGATAGCCTGTCACCTTTACGCGCGCGCCAACTACAGGAGTACCTTTAATCTCGGCGTTCTCGGGGTGCACAAAAATAGCGTTTACTGTCCAAACATCCTTGCTGATGGAATTCAGGATGCCCTCAAATGACATGACTTGGGGAGATACTGCAGGGGTCGGCGTAGTTGTTATTTTAACATCAGGGGACACAGTAACAGTTTCTGAAACTGAAAGATCGTTTTCATGATTGTCGTTGGCGTTATCAACATCGACAGGTGTGGGTTGTGGTGTGGTCTGAGGTTGTTCGGCTTCGATCTCAGGTCCGGCATCTGTTACTTCTGGCAGCGCCGCGTCGGCAGGCAAGAGCTCGATCTTTTCAGCATATACAATTCCATCACCATTGGTTGTACCCGTAACACGGACCGCCGCATCCATATTCACTGCCTGATCAGGAAGGTCTGTCTGTTCTGAAACGATCACCAGTATATTAGAAACCCACCAGCCATCTCCATTTTGACGTGTGACAGTGCCTGAAAAATCCACCCGCACGGAACGTCCACTCGCAGCAAGTTCGCTAATTTCTGCAAGACGCTCGTTTTCAAATTCAATCATCAATTGCTGGCGCACCGTAGTATCAAACGTGAAGAACAGCGTGACATCTTCCCATGAACGCTTTACCGAATAAAGACCATCCCCAGGCAACGCCGAAGCTGAAGCACGCACCAGACCCGCGCCACTCACAAAGAACAATACCAGCATCGCCAACACAACCGCCAGACGCTGGAAAGATGGGAACCAGCGATTTGTAGAAACGGGTTGAGTCTCACGCATTTGCGCCGCATGTTGAAGCAGCTTCGCGCGGTTACGCCTTACTACATCTGACGAGGGTGCGGGGACCGCCATTTGCCTGGCATTGATGGAAGCCTGCAAGATCGGGCGCAGTTCTTCCGCATGCTCTGGGTAACGGGCAAGGATCTTTTCAAGCTCCAGCCCATTTTCAACATCCTGCAAACAGATCTCTACAATGTCATATAAATTATTCATAACCCACCTCCCCCATTTGGCGCTGAAGCGCAGCCAGCGCACGAAATTGGAGCGCCTTCACGGCATTCGCCTTCTTCTTCAAATAGTCCGCTGTTTCTTCAAGCGAAAAGCCCAACCCAAAGCGCAAAGCCAATACATGTTGTTGTTCGGGAGTTAATTGAGTATAAGCCAATTGGACCGTACGGTTTTGTTCACGCAAATCCACCTGCGTAACAACGCTTGAATCCTGATCGGGC
>CAZMQE010000015.1:0-15606 GCA_964568115.1 uncultured Anaerolinea sp. | reverse complement strand
ACGGTTTTGTTCACGCAAATCCACCTGCGTAACAACGCTTGAATCCTGATCGGGCATGGTCTCCGAGAGAGCTTCAGTTGGTCGACGATATTGACGGCGCAACTGATCGTTCACGGCATTCGAAGCCGTCGCGATCAACCAGCCCTTGAGGTTGGATTGCGGACCCTGTCCCTTTTTCACGGCTTCCAATAGGCGCACAAAAACATCGCTGGCAATATCTTCAGCGATCGCATCATCGTTGAATCGATATCGGACATAACGATAGACTTCCGGGAAATATTTGTCGTAAATTGCACCGACGGCTTGCGCATCTAGCTTGCGCAAGTCAGCCATGACATGAGATTCATTATCAAGGGACATGAAATTCATGCCCCACGTGTAAATAATAGGTTGCCATAGAGTTCCTGTAACATGCATATAAGTATATTCACCAGACAAAGATACCACAGTGTCTTAAATCCTATTATTAAGGTGAAATTACCTCCAAAATCACAGCTTCATCATCACGATACACTTCCTTCAAACCCGGGTCTTGCGCGGCAACCTTCAGAAAACCTGGATGCTTTAAGTCTGTGTGAATGTAGTGCGAACCAAAAGTATCCGCAATGGTCCGTGATGGGTTTTCAAGGTTTCCCTGCGTGATCTTGACCCACAGATCATATAAGTCCTGATCGTAGAGTTGCATATAGGTCGGGTCAAGACCGATCAGATAAGTGTTATGGGTGTTGTAAAAGAACAGACGCGGGAAGTCATCCCAATCGGTTTGGAAGACGCGCGCACCCGCTGGGGTATTTTTCTCAAGCCAGGCAGACGAGTCCGCGTACAAGGTGTAGGATTTGGATGAATCTAACGCTTCACGCGCCCGAGGAACTGATACAGTTATACTGGCAACGACAGCCAGCGATAACATCAGCGGTGCAAGTCGATGCAGAGGCGATAAGGTCGAAGGAACAGAATCAGACTCCGGCTTGAAAAGAGGCGCCCAGGCAAATGTCGCAAAGATCAGCGCGAACGGCGGAAAATATTCCACGAAGCGACGCGCTTGAAAGAGCATGAGTCCAAAAAGCAGAGTGAGCAGGAGACCCAGCGCGGTACGCACATCCATTTTACGGGTGGAGAGTCCCAACGCGAGAATTCCGCTTGCAAATGCGACCAGCGATGGCAAAGAATTTTCGAGTAACTGTTTGGTTTCGTAGGGATACCATTCATTGCCCACCCGCACCGCGGTGGCATCAGCCAGTTTGGGCAACATGTGACGATACGAGAAGATGATGTTTTCGGGGAAATACGGATTAAGCAGCATTCCCAAAATCACGCCCGCGGAAATATAAAGCAGCAGCTTGTACTCAAGGCGCTGTTCGATCAGCGCAACCGCGATCAAATGCAATCCAGCCAGCGCGATCATGAGCGGAAAAGCGTCATACATCCATACATAGATAAAAGATAAAACCGCGAGATGTTTGTATTTACCTTCGAGTAACCAGGCATATCCCAATGCTAGAACAGCCAACGAAAGAGACTGTGCCCGCGTAACACTCATACGATAGAGAAAGGCATCCGAAATTCCAAGCAATGCCAAAGCCCACAACCACGCGAAAGGTACACGCTGACGTTCGAATAAATACCAGATGGCGAGAAAAGACACACTGGCAAAGAACACCGCCGCCCATTTCGCGCCCAGGTGCAAGTCACCAAACGTAAACGGGATCAGGAGCACATGAAAGAGAAAATGATGGTCGTAGAACTCGCGCGCATTGAGAATACTGAGCGGCAGCCAGGAAAAATCCGGTTTGATACCTTCGGTGCGCATCAGATAGGCAAGTTTGATGTGATAAAACCCGTCATTATCGGGCATATCGGGTGTGGCGAATTGGATGATCGCCATGCCTACGAAAAATAATATAAAAAGCACGATGGGGATGACGCGTTTTTGCATGAGTATATTTTACCGGTTGGAAGGCAGTCTCGCCTGAAGTCAATTCAGGCGATACTGTTTTGATTTACACGACCTGCTGACGTCTGTTGTTAGCCATTGCCATTGCTGTTGCTGTTATCGTCGTTGCCGTTGTCATCGTTACTGTTATCGTCATTGCCATTGTCATCGTTACTGTTATCGTCGTTGCCGTTGCCGTTGTCATCGTTGCCATTTGAATTGGAGTTGACATTGGAGTTGTCATCTGAACCATTGCTGTTGGAATTATCACCACCGATACCAGCGCTGGAAGTCCTCTCGATCTCGCGGATCGTGAAGGTGCCATCCGCGTTGACGATCACATGGATCTTGACCTGGTCACCCATGGCAATGAGATCCTTGAACTCGGTAAAGTCAGCGAGCATGTAGACCACACCATTGATCGTGATCGAGTCGGTTGTTATGGCTTCCACAAGTCCAGATACTTCCTGTTCGCTGCCGGTGCTGGAATTATCGTTACTGTTGCCATTGCTGTTGTCGTCATTGCTATTCGCCGAATTGGAATTGTCAGCCTGATTATCGTTCGAATTGGACGTATTGTCGTTGGCGTTGCTGTCGTTTTGATTGGCATCATTGGCATTAGCATTGACATTGGCATCATCAGCGCCTGCAAGTTCGATGCGATTCGCAGCCACCTTACCAGCCTGGTCAACCCGGGCTTCCACTTTCACGTTGCTGCCAACCACAATACTGGCATCCACTGCTGTGGTGCTGTCTACCGATACAGCCTGACCGCTGATCGTCCATTCGCCGCCGCCCATCGAATCAACCGTACCGGTGAAAACAACTTCCTGCACCTGCCCGGACTGCGATGACTGATTATTGTTACTGGATGGTACCGCCTGCGCCCCACTGCATGCGCTCAACACATAAGCCAGGACCACAAGGATGGAAAAGAACATCGAACGATTTATTTTTTTCATAATTTGCCTCCGAAATTTGATATTGTTTTGATTTAATACTAGGGTCGCATAAGAGGCAAAAAAGTTACGGGCTGCAGCACACAAAAAAGCCTCTCACGGTTACGTGAGAGGCAAGAGGGTTTATAGGATTTTTCAGGCTTTGGGATTATTCAACCGAATGCCATGCCCGCGAACCGTATCAATATATTGCTGCGTTGGGTCAAGCGCAGAAATACGGTCTCGCAAACGGCGGACCAAAGCGTCCAATGCCTGGTCTGAAACGCCCATGGCTTGCTCATCCCCCCACACCACAGCAACCAGATCAGGCCGGGTAACGACCTGTCCGTTACGCTCATAGAGCAACCACAATAATTTAAATTGCTGCGCTGAAAGCGGCGGGACCAATTGTTGTTGGTTGACCCAAACCCGCCGTGATTTTAAGTCCATCATCAAACGACCATGTTCAGGGGAGCTATCCAACAAGGGCGTTGTGGCATCCGAAACAATGAACATAAATTGTTGCGCCATGGCAACGGATAACACATCACCATCCTGCAGGACGACCGGCGCAGAAAGCAGGGCGCTGTTGAGGTAGGTGCCATTCTTGCTTCCCAGGTCTTCGAGGATCACGCCTTCAGACGTGGGTGTCAGGCGCGCATGGAAACGTGAGATCTGGCGGTCTGCCACCATCACATCACAGGTTGATTCGCGGCCCAGCACGATCGTCTGGCTTAATTGCCAGCGCTGACCCTTGAGAGGTCCTTCTTGAGCTATGAGTAAGGGATAATCTTCTTGTGATTTTTTCATGTGAGTTACGAGTATAATAATATAGCATAAACATGCGTTTCTGTGCAGAACTACGCCGAAATAGAACTGCCGTATAACGCAAGAAAGTGAAGAAGGAAGAAGAGTGCTCCCACCCCTCAAGAACGGGGAGGTCTTACGTGGCCGCTATAAGATCCGTGAACGGATCGGTCAGGGTGGCATGGGTTCCATTTACCTTGCCGACGATACCCGCCTCAAGGGCCGCGAATGCGCGTTGAAAGAAGTCGAGTACGAACGCGCCCTCCCGGAAAAAATTCGAGATGAAGCCCGCGATCAATTCCTGCGCGAGGCGACTGTGCTCGCGCGCCTTGATCACCCCAACCTGCCTAAAGTTTCCGACTTCTTCTCCAATGGTCCGCGCGATTACCTCGTGATGGATTATGTTCCCGGTAAAGACCTGCGCACACTTCTATTAGAAGCCCGCCGCAACAAAATTGCACTCAAGGAAAAAGATGTGCTTGCCTGGGCAGAACAAATCGCCAACGCCCTGACCTTTATGCATAGCCAGGAGCCACCGATCGTCCACCGAGACATCAAACCGAGCAATGTAAAACTCATGCCGCACGGTTTGATCAAACTCGTAGACTTTGGTTTGGTAAAAATTCTCGCGCCTGAAGAAGTGACCATTACGATCATTCAAGGTCAAGGCACTGCACTTTATACACCTCTTGAACAATATGGCGGGAGCGACGCTCACACCGACATTCGATCGGATATTTACGCCTTCGGCGCGACCTTATATCACCTACTCACGAACGAACCGCCAGTGGATGCGCGCAAACGCTTCCTTGACCCCGAGAGCCTGATTCCGTTACGACAGCATAATCCTGCAATTTCGCCGCGTACTGAAAAAGCCGTCCTTTGGGCAATGTCCTTGCACCCAGACGAACGACCAGACACCATCAATGATTTCCGTCAGGCATTATTAGGTTATCACGAACCACCTACACATCCCCTGCCCACACGCAGAGCCCATCCGCTTACACAATCGGTCTGGGACTATCTCGCCCACCCACCCGAAGCCACCATCACCTGGAGCGCCGCAGTCTTATTGTTGATCAGCCTGCTGGCGACTCTGGCTCGCTAAACCACCGCATCCAAACCCAGGCGGCAATTCCACCAAGCACTTCACCGCTAAAAGTTAATAACAATACACCGACCGCGCCGGCATCCTGCGCGATCCAATTCGCTGCGCCAGGGAAGTCCAACGCAAGATAGTTATAACCAAGTAACCCGCCGAAGAAGATACACAACGCCCAACGCAAACCCCAACGGGTGGAAACAACTCTGCTTACCGCCCAGAAAGTCAAACCAGCGCTGCCAAACAAAGCCAGCAACGTCAGTAACCACATCCCGATACGTGGATACCCTTCCAGTGAAATTAGATCATTTTCAACCACAGCAACTGTCGGTGTTGGCAGAATCGGTTCAGGCGTCGTCGTTACAACCGGCACCACCACCGTGACTGCTACATTGCCTTCATCAGATGCTTCGAATTGCAATACCTCAGACACAAGCGCCGGTTCACTTGCCACACTGATCTCAACGCTCCCCGGCTTATCGATCACAAATGTTGCGCGCGCAATCCCATCCACAGTAGTAGCTTCCACCTGCCGCAGGATCCCGCCGCTCTCTGCGCGCGTGGACATGGTAAACCGCGCCACGGTCCCATCGGGGACAATGTGATTATTGTGATCCAGGATCGGTCCCGCACGCACAGCCAGCGTATCGTTGATTCGATACTGGGGAATTTGTGTGGGTTCAGCTGTCGCAGTTACATCAACAGCTACCGGAACAGTCTCCTGTTCCAATGCCAATGAAATAACCTGTGAGGCTTCTGGAGAAGTCTCGATGATCAAATCGTAGCTCACAGCCGGAATCGAGACGGGCGAAGCGCCCTGCAAAGATACCTGCTGAAACAACAAACGTGCTGCAACATCCACAAAGGCTGGTTGCTTGCTATATAAAACATAGTACGCAGTCAACTTGGAAATATCCGTAGCATCCAAATAATACGGCGCCGTGAACGAGAATAGAATCACGTTCTTGTTCCTTAGCAGGCTTGGACGTTCAGCAAAAAAGCGCCTGAGCAGGGAAAGCTGATCGCGATTTACATCCACAAGTGAAACAACCACCCAGGTCGCACGCGTTAGAGAATCTTCGATCGTAGTTGTGCTTTCACCGTTAAGCAGCAACTCCAGTTCAGCAAACGAAAAAGAGGTCAGCCGATTCGGCAATATCTGCGCGCTGCCACTTTGCCCAAATAAACGCACAACATCTTTTTGCAACGCATCGACAGCAAAGGCGTCTTGCGATGGACAGCTGCTACACTGCTGGTAGGTGGAAGTATCTGTTAGAAAAACGATCCGGTCGCCCTGGCTAGGCGGTGATGGCAATAAGGTACTTAACTCTTGAGGGTCTGGGGCAACCAGTGTTGCGGCATTCCGCGCCACATCAAACATCACCTGCTGCGCAGAACCCAAGTTGGCGGTGCTAATCTCCGGCGCGCGGACGTTCGCAAGGTCGAACAATTCATACATACCAAGTTTCTTAGAAAGAATTCTCAGCGCAGCCGCATCTACGCGTCGCGCAAAGACCGGGTCATTCAAATATTCCTGCGCGAAGAACTCAACGATCTCTAAAGTCGCTGAATAGGTATCCCCGCCTTCCGTATCTGATGTGATATTGCCAAGGTACAACAGATCATTCCCGGCATTAAAAGCATCGCGCGCCACCAACCGCGGCGAAAAATTTTCGGTTCCTTGTTGCGAATAGAATTCGCGCACAGCATCGCTGCCCAGCGCATCGCTAACGATCAAGCCGCCATTTGTCCGCCAGGTTGTAAACTCAGGCAATGCCAGGATCGCAGGCAGCGCAGTGGCGTCAAAACTGACCGGGCGCGTGGTTGCCCGAATGTTTCCTTGAAAGCCCTGATAGCGAATGTGCGAGACCAGCAACCCATCTACAATACCAGCCGGTTCATCTGAATTGGTTACTTTAAAAAAGGGTGGTAATTCGATCTGCTTAAGTTGCTCAAGCGATTTGCGGACGGTGGCTACTTCTTCTTCGGGCAAACGATCTGAACTGCCCCGACCGGGGAAATGCTTCGCTACCACCACCATCCGGTTATTACTACCTTCATGAATACCCGTGATGTAGGCACGCCCCATCTCGCCCACCCAAAACGGATCACCACCGAATACACGCGTCCCCAAGTCACTGCGCGCTGCGGGATCTGGCGACTCAACCACATCAAGCGATGGACCAAGATAGAGATTGAAACCCAACGCACTCAACTCGTTCCCCAACACCGTGCCGACTTGTTGGGAAAGATCGGTATTCCAGGTTGCGCCGATCGCCATCGCATCCGGCAAGGGCGTCAGACCGCTTAAGATTTGGTCATGGGGTGAGCCATCACCTTCCTGTGAAAGCCCAACGAATAATGGCACATAAATACTGCGCGGCGATAGTCCATTCAGGTTCTGAATTGTGGCATCTGACTCGATGGTTTGCAGGTTATTGATCAATTGAGACGCGCTCGTCACGGTATCGGGCGCAGCAACAAAGTTATCGTTCTCAGACACCAACACGACCCCACCTATATGGTGATTAACGATCAAGTCATAGATCTGCGACTCTGGGCTGGTGTCCGTTCCGCGAAACGTCACGAGAAACAATTGTCCCACCCGTTCTTCGGGTGTCATGGATTTGAGGATCGCCTGTGCCGTTGCCGCCTGAGATAAGGTTTGGGCGCGCGCGGCAGGCATGGGTCCAAGCAGTGACGCGCAAAACGTCAACAGAATCAGCCAACGTATGATCAGTCTACTCTGCATAGCCCGCCTCATGGATGAAAGTCCCGCTTCGCTTCCCACCCGATAATTGGTCGCTGCTTAATCGATCTACAGCCAGCTTCATTTTGACTCGCCCCGCACCCGAACCGCAAGCTGTGGATCATCCGTAAAGATCGCATCCACACCCCAACCGAACAAACGCCGCATGTCCTCTTCGGCGTTCACCGTCCAAACGTGAACACGACCCTTCAAACGATGCACTCGCTGCACTTGTTGCGGAGTAACATCCTTAAGATAAGGGTGCAACGCGGCATATTTCCCAAAAGCAAAACCGAACGAGCGCGCCCAGGCTCCCAGTAAACCATTGAACGCCAGCAAGCCACACGGGACCTCGGGAAGATAGCTGCGCGCCTTGGAAAGATTCGAAGCATAAAAAGAGGAAAACATCACGTGCTTTTGCACGTTGAACTTCTTAACCAACATACACACCGACTCGACCAGGTGATCGCGAGGCGTGTTGTAATTGGTCAATTCAACATTGATAAATATTTTTTTACCGAAGGCTTCAAACACTTCTTCGAGCATGGGTATTTTTTCTGCGCTGAAATTGGCTGAATAAAAACTACCAGCATTCAGCCCGCGCAACTCAGCCAGCGATAGATCTTTCACCCGTCCACGCGCGCCGGTCGTGCGGTCGGTGGTTGGGTCGTGAATAACAACGACATGTCCATCCGCAGACAATTTAACATCAAGCTCGATACCGTCGGCGCCTTGAGCCAAGGCTAACTCAAAGGCAGCAAGCGTATTTTCAGGCGCGTGCGCAGAAGCACCGCGGTGAGCAAAGATAATGGGTTGAGGCAAAGTTGTAAGCATAAATAATTAACGGATTACGCCCCAGAATCGAGTATGCGTAATCCGTAGAGTGTAATGAAATGAATCTAAATATCTACGAAATACGCCAGCGCAGCGCGGTCTAGCATTTCACGCGACATGGTTGGAGGCACAGCCAGATAACCAGAAATATCAAGGATCTGGTCGCACAGATCGCGCGGATGAGATGCGCGCAATTTACGATTGCGTTTGATATACCATTCCTGCAGCAGGTACGCCAAGCCCTGATCGCTATACTCCACTTTTTTATCCTGTGCCACTCGTTTGAAGATCTCGCGATACTCTTCATAAGAAGGATCGCCGATCTCGATCTTGTGTCGCAAACGCCGCAGGAAGGCTTCATCCACAAGGTCTTTTGGCGGGAGATTGGTCGAGAATACGATCAACACGTCGAAGGGCACTTCAACTTTACGGCCGTTGTGAAGCGTGAGATAGTCAACACGATTCTCAAGCGGCACGATCCAGCGATTCAACAGATCGCGTGGACGGACTTGTTGCCGCCCAAAGTCATCGATCAACAAGATGCCGCCATTGGCTTTCACCTGGAATGGTGCTTCGTAAAATTTATGCACATCATCGTACACAAGATCCAAGCCTTCCAGTGTCAACTCGCCGCCTACAACAATGAACGGACGTCGGATTTTGATCCAACGTGGGTCTTTGCGTGGGCTGGAGCGCAGGTTGCCAGTGCCGGGTACTGTTACTCCGTCTGCCTCTGGCGCAAGCGTATGACTGACTGCGTCATATACTTTAATCACCTGTCCATCCAGATATAACGCGAACGGAATATACATCGCTTGGGTTAAGACAAGGTTGCCGAATGCGCGTGCCACACTGGTCTTGCCATTTCCAGGAGGTCCATACATAAATATGGATGTACCTGAATTCAACGCCGGACCCAAGCGCTGGAATGTAGCTTCGGACATGACCAACTGGGACAGCACCTGCCGCATGGTGCGCGAGGTAACAGATAAACGCCCCGTCTTTTGACGGCGAATTGCTTCGTTATACACTTCAAAGGGAACCGGCGCGGGTCCGGCATACTGACTGCGCTCCAAGGCTTCGCGCGCACGCGTAATACCCGCTCCGGTAATGCCGTATGTATACGCGCCTTCTCCCAAACCACCCTGGGACGATTTCACTTCAAGCATTTTTTCACGTTTGAGCGCTTCCAAAATACCATCGGTCACGCCTGCGAAAGGCAGGGCGATCAACTCGGCGATCTTGAATCCACTCATATAACCCTGCGAGTAAAGGATCTTTAGAGCCAGGTCCTGGAGCCAAAGCGCGGAAAGCCCCGTATCTTCCACAGAGTTGATCGGCGGGGGGGAAAACGGAGCGGCGCTTACATTCGGTCTGGCAAGGGGATTTGTCATAACACCTCCCAATTTAGGGTCCTTCGTGGGTTAAAGTCACATCGCATGCATAAATTATAGCACGCCCGAATCAAATTCGATTCGTCACCTATAATATCGTATATAATCTGCAACACCATGAACATCTCTGTGATCATTCCCGTATATAACGAAGTCAAAAACATAAATGAAATCATCAAGCGTGTCCAAACCACAAAGCTTGCGAGCGAGATCGTCATCGTGGACGATGGCTCCAAAGACGGCACCCGTGACATTTTGCAGAAATTGAACGGCAAGAAAAAAGTCCGCGTGATTCTGCACGAAAAAAATCAAGGCAAAGGCGCAGCAGTGGTTACCGGTATGAAAGCAGCCAAAGGCGATATTCTTCTGATTCAAGATGCCGACCTCGAATACGATCCACGTGATTATCCATTACTGCTCAAACCCATTCAGGAGGGCGTTGCAGATGTGGTCTATGGTTCGCGCTTTCTGGGCGGAGCGCATCGTGTGACCATGTTCTGGCATCAGGTAGCCAATAAGCTGCTGACCCTGATGACCAATATCCTTTACGACTCGATCCTGACAGACATGGAAACCGGCTATAAAGTTTTCAACCGCAAAGTGATCGACGGCATGACCATCAAAGCCAAACGCTTTAACTTCGAACCGGAATTCACAGCCAAAATCTTGAAACGCAAATTTCGCATCTACGAGGTGCCGATTTCGTTCAATCCACGCGATTACACCGAGGGAAAAAAGATCAAACTCAAAGATGCCTTCGAAGCCGTGTGGGCATTGATCAAATACCGCTTTGTAGATTAAATACCAATTAAATAAAAATGCTGACCACACATATTATATGGTCAGCATTTTTATTTTAGAGACGCTTTAGTTGTTTACATTTACAGTATAGTCAAGAATATAATCACCCGGTTCGTAATCAGCAGAGCCATCATTCATTTTGGCATTAAAGGTTGAGGTGATCGTCAAATGATGTTGACCTACGGGCCAATCGCTTAGCAGTCCGTAAATGTATTTGCATTGTTGTCCGCCTGAAGCAGTATCGAACACAGCCATCTCTGCTGCCGGAATTTCCTGTCCATCCAGGTTGAAGATAACCGTCATGTTCTCAAGGTTTTGTTTAAGCAAATCAGCGCTGGTGGCGCACCAACCGTACGCCCACATCAAATCCTTGGACTTGGCAAGGTTGATCGTATATGTAAGCGTTCCGGGTTTTGAGTAATCTCCGGCTTGATATTGCTCTTTGGCAAGTTCTTCAAGAAATTGTGTGCCTGAAGTAAGCGCAGACTCAGCGGAGGCGTCCACTGTCAGTTTTGGCGCGGCAGCTGCGGGTGGGAGCGAAGCGCTTCCTGTTGGATTGTCCAAATATGCGACAGCCGCGTCCAGAATCACATCTTCGCCATTCGCTTCTTTGAGAAGTGTCTCAGCAGTGACTGGGACCTTGACCGTAGGTACAACGCCCTTCCCTTCCAGGTGTATGTTGCCCTGCGCATCAACAGCGCGCCCAATGGTCATTTGGGTGTAAATGCTTTCGGGCATCAAGAACTGCTCAACACTGCCACCTGCACCGTCGCTGGAATATTGACTGATCACTTCAGCGCGTTTATTGATCGTCATGTCGTAAGAGAAGAATTCACAGGCACTCGCGCAGGCAGGTCCAACCATCACCACCACGGGACCACTATATTGCAGTTCCGGGCGCGGTGGGATCATCAAAGTTTCGTCCCCAGGATCCATATAAAAATCGCCACTGCTTTTATCGTAACGAGCGGTATTCCCAACAATGATCTCCTTGTCGAAGAAATATGCTGCCATTTGATCGGCGAGCCAGCCGCTACCGCCTCCATTGATACGCAGATCCAGAATAACACCGGGAACCTGATTGTCGTTGAAGTATTTGATGGCGCGCTCCCAGACCTGAATGGAAAGAACATCGTTATCAAGGAAGCTGTTGATCTTTATATACCCGTATCCGCTCGGCAACACATCAAACTCAACTGGCAAGGCAGTTGGATTTTGTCCGCGGTAAAAAGACGAGTAACTAAAGCTGTCTCGTTCTGCAACCACATCCATTTTGACGGTTTGTTCAGCCTCATCTGGATTTTTGAAGGTGACATCCACTTGACCTTTATCAAGTTTAAAGCGGAGCGCATAGCGCAATTGTTGAAGGCGGGCAATAGATGCATTACTGAACGGCGAAGACCACGGGACAGTGGCGGCAACCACATCAGATACCGGCTTGCCGTCCAAAGAAATAATCTCAGCGCCCCATTTCATACCAGCTGCACTGGCAGGACCACCATCCAGAATAAATACAGCGATGGTCTTCCCGTCATCTGTTTCGCGCATGGCAAAACCCAAGCCGCCAGATGTTTCGTTTATGAAATCATCCTGGAGTAAAGTTTGGTCAAACCCAACATGTGTATCAGGGATCGACCAAAGGAAGTCACGCAGGGCAAGCGCATAAAGATGCGGATCTTTTTTCTTCTCGGCATCTTCAAAGCGCGGGCGGAACTCTTGACCCTTCGCATCCCAATCAATTTGCTTGAACTCTGTAAACGCATATTCGTTCTTGAATTTCTCCAACATCTTATCAAACGCTTCGGTATAAGAAAGTTGAGAGAAATCATCCAACGCCGAACCTTCGGGTTCGATCAAGTCAACGGTTGGCTTTTCAGAACGATCAATCGCAAAGGGCGACTGATCCATATCGACAACAGACCAGCCCGCAGGCAGATCCACGATCGGGTCATCATCGGTGAAAAGTTTTTTGTCTGCGCCAAAATCGGAAGGGAATTGCTGTTCGCCATCGGGTGCGTACACCAAATACTTGCCGCCAAAAACTTCGAGATACGAATCCTTGCTGTCGCTGACCTTGGTGGAGGCATACGCTGATGACCAGGCGCCACCCATCAAATCACGACGTTCAAGGAACGGGTCGCCCCAGGTGTTTGTCCAATAGGCAACTGCAAACACCATCACACCGGCATCCTTATTTCCATCATGATCCACATCATGCAAAGTGCCATTAGGCTCGATCGGCAGGGTTAGTTTATAGGTAAAAGGCGAAGTGTAAAAATCGGAAGTGATCTCACCGATCACTTGTGACTCAATCGGAATAATGAACTTGCGATCGCGTGTCACAAAGCCGCCTTGATCCTCCAAAATGATCATAGGCTGGGCAGCGCCTTCTGTAAAAAAGGCATTGGTATATGTAACACTTCCGGAAACAATTCGAGTTCCGCCGCTTACCTCACTTACCTCAACTTGAGGCGGTTCATTTGTAGGCTCCGGTGCGGCAGTCGGTGTTGCCGGAACGCACGCGGATATAACGAAAAGTAAAACAATCAATACAGTCGACCAACGAAACAAGTGGGTTTTCATCATATTCTCCTATCTTACTTAATTTCAACAATTATAATGCCGACGGTATAATCACAACATGAACTGGAAAATAAAAATAGAGCAGGAATTTACAAATGCCGAACGTGCCCGCGCAAACAACAACGAGGGACAGGCAAGAGTCTGCGCACGGCGCGCGGCGGGAATCGCGATTCGGGAATATTTAACACGAAGAGGGATTCGTCCCCCAAGCACCAGCTCCTACGATCTACTCAACCTGCTTAAGGATGACCCGCTTCTTTCCTCGGACTTGAAGCTGATCGCTGAGCATTTGACCTTGCGCGTCACCGAAGAATTCAAACTCCCCGTGGATGCAGACCTGGTCGCAGAAGCGCGGACGCTGTGTGATGAGTTGTTAAAATAAAAAACGTCCCTGAAAGCAAAAACTTTCAGGGACGTTTTCATTCGCAATTTATATGTGCTTCCTGCCCACCAGGTAAAAGAAAGCCCGCGCAACCGTGATCGCCACCAGCAAACCAGACATCACACTGCCGAATACCAGAAACATTCTCTTCCAATCCAACAAACGGGATGCAAGCTCATCGTGGGCAGGAAAGCGAATCCGCTCGCGCAGACGCTGAACAACATCATTAGAGGGTCGAATCGGCTTCAAGGCTCCCGCAAGGCGGTCTTCAAGATCGAGAAGGATTTCATCAGTGGATGAATTGGTGGTTTGACTAGCCATTATTACTCACAATCTTTATTCAATAGGATAAAGGATCAAGCCTACTGTTCCGGGACCCAAATTTGCGGCGATCGAAATCGAGAGGTCACTGATCATGGTTTCTTTATGGTTGAAGTGCTTCTTCGCATCATCCAAGAGGGATTGTCCGGATTTCAAATCACGCGCATGGACAACCGCAAGGTAAACCGGCTTATCACCATATTCTTCTTTTGCCATTTCGATCACGCGCTCCAGAGATGCCTTACGAGTGCGCACTCTTTCCGCCATGTTCAAGTCACCCTGACGCAACACGGCGATCGGCTTAACATTCAATACCGAAGCCAACGCAGCTTGCAGCGTCTTGACGCGACCAGACATTTTTGCATATTCAAGCGTATCCAGCGTGAGGATGACGCGAACTCTATATTTAATATCTTCAAGATACTTCACGATCTCATCAATGCTTTTGCCAGCGCGCTCGAGTTTGCGCGCCTCACGGCACATCAAGCCGATACCGAGGGAACCGCAGGCTGAATCAATGGGAATGACTTTGAATTCATCTTTCAATTCCTCTGCCGCGGCAATGGCAGAAGTATAGGTGCCGGAAAGCTTGGCGGTAATATGAATGGAAAGGATCGTATCGCCCTTTTGCGCGATCTTGCGGTAAAACTCGACGAATTGATGAGGGGTCGGCTGGGATGTTTTGGGAACGCGCTTGCTTTCATCCACCAGTTTATAAAAACCCTCGTTATCCAGCTCCACATTTTGAAGGTATGATCGTTCGCCAAATAAAATATTGACGGGGATCATTTCGATGCCGTATTCGGTTTTCCATTCGGGCAGAATGTCTGCCGCACCATCGGTCACGATTCGCAACATGGGTTTACTCTCCTTCAAGATTAATGTTGATATCACCTAACTGGTCGCGCAATGCCAATAAAGTCCGGTGGTACAGGCTTTTGACCGCACCCTCGCTGCGTCCCATGATCTGCCCGATCTCAGCATTCGACATGTCTTCAACAAACTTCAAGATGAGCAAATTCTGTCGTTCACCGGGCAGGCGTCGGATGAGTTTGAGAAGCGCATCCTGTTCCTGCGAATGGACAAGGTTACGTTCAGGATGATCGCCCTTACTCTGCAAGACCGGCAGGTCATCCAAAGGAATTTCCTGCCTGCGACTGCGATCACGATGCCAGTTGGCAACCAGGTTGTGAGCGATGCGATACAACCATGCCGAAAACGGGACGCCGCGATCGGTATAGGTTTTGATGTGATTCATTGCCCGCTGAAAAACGCGTGCAGTGAGATCCTCCGCATCATGGAGGTTGCCCGTTCGGTAATAGACGTAGTTGAAGATGCGGTCAATGTAACGCTCATAGAGGAGACCAAAAGCATCCCGATCCCCTTGCGAGGCAAGCGTTAGAACTTCATCTTCGTTGAACTCGATTTCCTGCACAAGACAATCCTACCGGCAGGGCTAATAAAAATAACCCCGACGGGTTTGAGAAGTTACACGGGAGTATAACATGCAACATTTTAATTTCATTGTGACAGCGGTTGGTATAATGAAAGTTTGCGGTTTCAAGAAAATTGCCGTAGACAATGTCACCTTGAGCGTAGCGAAGGGTCTCTACGATAATCTCAGAGATTCTTCGCTATCGCTCAGAATGACATTGCGCAAAGCAAAATCATAACTGAAACATTTGTGCTATAATTTCATCTCCCAACAGGAGTTTATATGTCTGCCAATAAAATTCGCGTCGTGGGCGCACGAGTCCACAAT
>CAZMQE010000014.1:3567-28253 GCA_964568115.1 uncultured Anaerolinea sp. | reverse complement strand
CATCGAGCAAGGCACCCATCAGCAATTATTGGATGCAAAAGGTTTCTTCCATAAGTTGTATATGAGTCAATTCAAAGGCTTGGCGATATAGCTTGATATTGCTTCAATTTCATTTCAATAGTGGTTTCCCCTACTAACATCCTTACCTTGCCTGGAGTACAATCCTGTGCAGGAGCATCGTGTTAATGTGACAGCGTCCAAACCTGAATCAGATTCGTCTCAAATCACCTGTAAAAACTGTGGTTTCGTGAATCCGCCGAATATGCGTTTCTGTGGAAGCTGCGGTTTACGTCTGCTCGCAACAGGCATGCTGCGCCCTATTGAACCGATCTCTGAACATGAGCCGCCTGTCCGGCTGGGTGAATTAGCTAACCCAAGCTTGCAGGATCGGTTTCGGCAGGCAGGCGCCGAGGCAGCCGGGCAACGCCGTCAGGTAACTGTCTTATTCGTCGATATCTCGGGCTATACGAGTCTTTCCGAACGCATCGACAGCGAACAGTTATACGATCTCGTACAGCAATGCACCACCATGTTTGCCAACAATGTTTATAAATACGATGGCTTCGTTGATAAGTTTACGGGGGATGGATTGATGGCGCTTTTCGGAGCACCCATAGCTCACGAAAATAACGCCGAACTCGCAATCCGCTCTGCACTTGACATGCAAACTGACCTCGCCAAACTCAGCGCGCAATTACGAGATCGACTGGGTCAGGACATCAAGGCACATATTGGTTTACACTCTGGGCACTTGATTGTGGGTGGTGTTGGCTCGAATCGGATGATGAGTTACACGGCGATCGGTGATGTGGTCAACCTGGCGAGCCGCATCGATGCGGCTGCTACTGCTGATATGATCCTTGTCAGCGATGCGGTCTATCGACAGGTCCGCAGTTTGTTCGATTTTGAATCGATGTCACCGTTGCTGTTGAAAGGGGTATCTCACCCGGTTGCCACACATCGTGTGCTGGGCACAAAAGCCAACCCAAGTTCGACGCGTGGCATAGAAGGCTTATACGCTCCCATGATCGGACGCGATGGCGAATTGGAGCGTCTGCAACAAGCAGTCAATGCAACGCTCAACGAAAAAATTGGTCGTTTTGTAGCAGTGAGCGGCGAGGCAGGCATCGGAAAGAGTCGCCTGATCTCAGAATTTAAAGCTTTCATTTCGCAACTGCCAGTGCATATGGCAGAAGGCTACAGTCTGATCTATCGCAAAGGCGTAGCTTATTGGATATTCCAGGATCTGCTTTTGCGCTGGCTCGAGGTGGATGCCGAAACCCCCAAGAGCGAATGTCAAAAGCGCTTGCGGGAGCGGGTTACGCAGTCTTTGCCCGCACAAGCCGATGAGGTTTTGCCCTATCTCGAGTATTTACTCGCCCTGCCGCTTTCTGATCTGAAAGCAACCCGCCGGATCGAATACCAGACCGCCGATCAATTGAGTCAACAGATCTTTCTGGCAGTTCGGGAATTGATCCTGGCAGAATCTCGTCAGAGGCCCGTTGTGTTAATTTTTGAGGATCTGCACTGGGCGGATAACGGCTCGCTGGAATTGATCAATTCACTAATCGACCTCACACTCAATCACCCGATCGTTATTGTGGCCGTCTCACGCACTTTTACCGACCCAAAGCTCCAAGAGATCACCGAGCGAGCGGCTGACCTACTTCGCCTCCGTTATACAGATCTCAATCTCAAGAACCTGACCCCTGATCAAAGCGACAGGCTGCTTTCAAAACTCCTGGCAGTTTATAACATGCCAGAGAACCTGCGTAATCATATTGTTCAACGCGCCGCGGGTATCCCGCTTTATATCGAAGAGATCCTGCGTATGCTCATTGATCGAAATCTACTACAACGCCAGGATGGACATTGGTCATTTCCCGGGAAGTTTGACCTTAATGCGTTGGGCGTTCCCGACACACTACAGGGTTTGATCCTGACTCGTTTTGACCATCTCGATGCAAGTCAGCAAGCGGTCTTGAAGGTTGCCAGCGCCATTGGACGCGCGTTTACGCGGGCGTTGCTTTTCGAATGTCTACCGGTATTAAGCAGTGACCAGATCGATGCCTCACTGGTAGTCCTGCTTGAACGCGAGTTCATACTGCCTGATCCATCGCCAGGCGGTGAATATATGTATAAGCATGTGCTGGTCTCAGACACTATCTATAGCACATTGCTCACGCGGGAACGGCAGGAGCTGCACGGCCGGGTGGCAGAGTCTATCGAAAAATTGTACGCCGACCGGCTGGATGAACAGATCGATGTACTGGCACGTCATTATTTTTGGAGCGACTATCCGGATCGAGCCCTGCATTATTTGATCCTGGCCGGACAAAAATCCATACGCGATTTCAATACTGGTCAATCAAAAAAATATTTTGAGGACGCCTTATCCTTGCTGCCGAAGGTCAAATACTCGAACGAACAAGCCCAGTGGGTTTACATTGGATTGGGCGACGCCCTGGTGCTGGCTGGAGATTACCCCAAGGCACGCGCCGCCTTTGAGGATGCATCACGGGTGCTCGCGATGGATAAAGGCGCCAATATCGAGATTGCTTCCAGCCTCCAACGAAAGATCGGCATGACTTATGAGGCTCAGGGTGAGTATGATCAGGTATTGATCAGCCTGGAGGCAGCCAGACAGATCCTATTGAAAGCTGGGCTGGATTCACCAGCAGAGATGGCTCAGATCCAGAACGACATGGGCTGGGTCCATTTCAGGCGCGGCGAACTGAGTGAAGCTGAAAAATTCCTAACCCAGGCAAAAGAATTGGCAGAAAGAGCGGAACGTCTCGATATTATTTCATCTGTCTATAATCGCCTAGGCGGTATCCATTACCAGTTGGACCAATTCAAACAAGCCCGCGAGTACGTAGAAAAAAGTATTGCGATCCGAACGGAGATTGGCGATATTCTGGGTGTCGCTCGTTCGTACAACAACCTGGGGAACCTGAGCTGGAAACTGGGTAGTTTTGACAAAGCCCTGGACGAATTCAAGCGCAGCGCTGAACTTCAAAAACGTTTGGGTGATGAAGAAGCCATTATTATTTTGAATAACAATTTAGGGTCTCTCCAGATCGATCGCGGGTATATTGATGAAGCGCGTGAATACTTGGAAGAAGCGCTCACTCGGGCAGAACGGATCGGTCACAATTCCTATATTGCGCTGGCAAATCATAAACTTAGTGTCGCTTATGAAGTGTTAGGTGAATGGCAAACGGCGCTTGAATACGGTCTACGAAGTGAAACCCATTATCAGAATCTAGGCGAAAAAGCCAATCTCGTGGATGTTTATGTTAATCTGGGCGTCATATTCCTGGGATTACGAGATATGCATAAGGCAGCCGATTACGGGGAGCAGGCTCTTGAATTACTCGCCGAGTTTGCTGAAGAGTCTGAGACCGAGGTCAAAGGTTGTGCACTGCGCTTGCTGGGAGATATCGCCCTGGCTATGCATGATAACGGGAAAGCTAAAAAACTATATCACGAGGCAGAGCTGATATTTAAAACAGTTGGAAATCGATTGGAACATGGCCGCCTGCTCATCAGCATTGCGAGCATGGCGATCACCGAGTCCAATCGTCCGCTCGCCAAAACCAGCCTGATGCTGGCACAAAATATCTTCCAGGATCTCGGCGCCCGACTCGATTTGCGTAAGGTAAAAGTCTTGATCGACAGTCTGCATTAATTGAATAACACCCCCATCCATATCTGCACAATAAGCCAATTAAATCAAAAGGCTCCCAACGATACTATTGGGAGCCTTTGACGTATGCGGGATATTTTCTGTTATGGGTCTTGCAGGAAGAACGAAATCATCGCCTTGGAGATGCCCATATTGGGGCTCTCACCCGCACTGAAGTTAGCAACGAAGGCAGGGTCTGACAACAAGGAAGCGGTCCATGGTTCAGATCCCAACCAAGCACCTTTACCTCCAGCCCAAGCGGTGTATCCGCCTAACCAGGCACCCTTACCGCCAAGCCACGCGCCCTTACCGCTTGCCCAAGTGGTACTACCCAGCCAGGCGCCTTTTCCGCCCAGCCATGCCCCTTTACCACTTGCCCAGGCAGTGGTCCCTAACCACGCACCTTTACCGCCAAGCCATGTCCCTTTGCCGCCAACCGCGGCATAGTAATTACCATCCCATGTTCCATAACCGCCACCCCAGTCGGCATACGGATCATATAAGCGGAAGGTACCAGTCACATCATCGAAATAGGAGTAGCCTTCATAATGGATCGTTCCAGCCAAATCTGCTTGAATATCCATGCCTATATTGGCAGCGCCACTGATATCAGCAAGCACCGCATCAGGTGCATTCACACGACCAGTTCCCTGTTGCCACATACTATATAAGGCATCAGTCGTTGTAACATCCACCCAAGACAAAGCCGTGCCGGTCAAACGCTGCTTAACCTCGTCAGGTGTTAGGTCTGGGTTTTTCGATAACACCAATGCCGCAATGCCTGAAACTGTTGCTGTTGCCTGCGAAGTACCCGCGAGTTTGAAGTAACTTCCTACAAGTTGATTCGCGGGATATTGAGAAGCAAGCAGGGACCCTTGAGGGATCACCGAGACCATATGCGCTCCGGGCGCTACCAAGTCTGGTTTTACAAAACCATCAAGTGTTGGTCCTGCTCCGGAGAAAGATGGGATGTAGTCATCATCCCAATTATCTGGGGTGAAATTATCAGTGAAAGCGCCGACCGTGATTACATACGGATTATTGCCTGGCACCGTGACGCTCATCGCGCCGGGACCATCGTTACCTGCCGCAACGATCACGGTCAGTCCATTTGCCCAGGCTTGTGTGACGGCTTGATTGAGTGGATCCGCCCAGTATGGTGATTCCACGGGTGCAACTAGCGAGAGATTAACGATCTGGATGTTATAGCGGGCTTTATTTTTAATCACCCACTGAAGTCCAAGAATAACTTTTTCATAGGTACCATAGCCTTCTGCGTTGAGCACCCGAACACCTACCAGATTGACTCCGGGAGCAATTCCGTTCCATTCACCGTCATCATCCTTTTGGCTGTTGGCGATAATGCCGGCAACGTGCGAACCATGTCCATTCGGATCAACTGGTTTTTTGTTGTTATCAACAAAGTCCTTCCAGGCGACAACCCGGCTGGATTTATTTTTCACGCCTTTGATCAATCCGGGTATATCACCAAGTCCAGTATCCAGGACCGCAACAGTCACATCAGAACCTATGAAACCTTGCTCCCAAACAACATCCGCTCCAACCACTTCCGGATAGTCCGTCGATGGAACCAAATGGTTTTTGTCCTTATCTTTGTCTTTGTCGTTACCGCCACCGCCGCTTTTGTCACTCATGTTCACAGCACCGTTGGGTGTAATTGCAAGGATGCCGGTCTCCAGACGCAATTTGGCTGCGACTTCATCAGAAAGAGTCGCGCCAACAGCATTAATGATGTCAAGGTGAGATGTTACGATACCGCCGTTTTTCTCCACCAACTGAGCAGCCAGGGTAGAACTAGCAGCCTGAACGATATAGGATGCCTCCCTGGTAGACGCAATGGCAGGCGGCGCAGCACTCAAGGTAAAGCTCGATAATAGTACGATGATGATCGCTGCGATCAGGATCTTTGAGTGATGGGACAACTTGATAGTGTGCATGTTTTCCTCCGATATGTGTCTGAAACAAAACAGGCTTGGCGCGCACCAAGCCTGCAAGAGTCTTTGTTGAACCCTCGTTTTCGGCGGCTTGGCGATCATGGGCAGATATTTGCCTTTAGACCCAGAGCTTTGCGTCCCGATCTTTTGACCGGTTTGCCCTTTCGGTACAGATTTTTTATTTCGCTATCACTATATCAAATAGTAGCGGTGCTCCGTATGGGTGAATCCCCTCCATAATGCCAAAATGACTTATTGATTTTGTGAGGAATGACTCATAAGCTATAATCCTGAAAAGCTATTCCTTGATTCATATTACAGGTATCCATGAACAAACTCTCAACATCTACATCCCCCTACCTCATACAACACGCTCATAACCCCGTGGACTGGCATCTCTGGGGCGAAGAGGCGTTAGCCAAAGCAAAAGCCGAAAATAAACCGATCTTCTTATCCATAGGGTATGCCGCTTGTCATTGGTGTCATGTCATGGCGCATGAATCATTTGAAGACCCCGAAGTCGCTGCATTCATGAACGAGCACTACATCAACATCAAAGTGGACCGTGAGGAACGTCCTGACCTCGACGCCATTTATATGCAAGCCACGGTTGCAATGACCGGCTCAGGCGGCTGGCCCATGTCGGTATTTCTCACACCTGATCTCAAACCCTTTTATGCAGGCACCTACTTCCCGCCTGTGCCGCGTTACAACATGCCATCCTTTCGGGATGTGCTCGCCGGTATCGCCAACACCTGGCAAAAACAACCGGATGAAGCCACCCGTGTAGGAGATGAGGTTTCAAATCACCTAAAGCAGACGTTGAGTGTAAACGCTCAAGCTGATTCAGGTTTTACGCAAGCGCATCTTGACGCGGCTACGAAATCACTGCTCGACTCATACGATTGGGCGAATGGTGGCTGGGGTTCTGCACCTAAATTTCCACAACCAATGACGATTGAGTTTTTATTACGTCAATTCGCGTTGAGCGCAGCCGAAGCGCCTGCTATCAAGCCCGCTCTTCACGCCCTCAAAGCCATGGCGTGCGGCGGCATGTATGATGTCGTCGGCGGCGGCTTCTCACGTTACAGCGTGGATAATTTTTGGAGAACGCCGCATTTCGAAAAAATGTTATATGATAACGCCCAACTTGTCCGCGCCTATCTCCACGCCTGGCAGATCACAGGCGAACCTTTCTTCAAACAAGTCGTCACCGAATCGCTTGACTTCATCGCCCGTGAAATGACACATCCCGAAGGCGGTTTTTATTCCAGCCTCGATGCCGACTCAGAGGGTGAAGAAGGTAAATTTTATGTGTGGACTCTTGATGAGGTTCGCGCCACCCTCAAAGATGATTCGGATTTCTTTGAAGTGGCGTATGGCGTCACTGCGAAAGGCAATTTTGAGGGACATACCATTCTGCAACGCGCATTGGACGATGCGTCCCTCGCCGCCCGCTTCAAACTTCAGCCAGAAGCTGTTTCAGCCAAATTGACCGATTGCCACTCCAAGCTTTTATCTGTCCGAGCTACGCGCATCCGCCCCGGCACCGACGACAAAGTTCTCACTTCATGGAATGGGCTGATGCTTGCGACGATGGCTGAGGCAGCGCGTGTCTTAACTTTGGAGTCAAGGAGCTCATCGCACTCGCAGGGTGCGCACCCGCATTCCGACCAGCAACCTGGTCAACTTCAGAGTATATACTACAGACTGGCTACGCGTAGCGCGGATTTTTTATTGGACAACTTGCGACCCAATGGGAAACTCAAGCACAGTTGGCGCGACAATAAAACAACCAGCGAAGTTTTCCTCGAAGATTATGCCGCCTTGATCCTGGGCTTGCTCGAACTCTATCAAACCGATTTCAACAACCGGTGGTTCGCATCTGCAAAAGAACTTGCGGATGAAATGATCGAATTATTTGAAGACCCACAAGGCGGCTTCTTCGATACAGCCAAAGATGGCGAAGTCTTACTGCTCCGCCCGAAAGATGTGCAGGATAACGCCACGCCATCTGGCAATGCGCTGGCATGCGAAGCTTTACTAAAACTTGCTGCATTCACAGACGAAGGCAGATATCGCGATCTGGCAGAAAAAGCATTGGGATTGGTTGTGGGAATGTCTGTGCGCTATCCCACCGCGTTCGGCAGATGGCTTTCAGCTGCAGATTTTGCTTTGGGAAAAACGAAGCAGGTTGCAGTCATGGTTGAAGCGGGTGCCTCCAGCGAAGAAGCATCAGCGTTGATTCAAGTCGTCCGATCCGCATTTAGACCGAATCTGATCATTGCCTCTGCATCCTACCCCCCAGCCAGTGATGCACCTGCTTTACTAGCAGGTCGTCCGCTCACGAATGGAAAGCCGACGGTGTATGTGTGCGAGGGTTTCATTTGTAAAAAGCCTGTTACTGCAATCTCTGAGTTGAAGGAGTTGATGTAAAATTAATTTATGGATACGTTATTTTTAGAAAATATGCTCAAGCTGGGTATGGCGGTGGTGGTGGGTGGTTTGATTGGCGCAGAGCGCGAATATCAGGATAAAGCAGCGGGGTTTCGTACTATCATTTTGATCACAGTCGGCTCAACCCTGTTTACTATTTTTTCGATAAGCATGGACCCTGGTTTCACCCGTACGCGGGTGGCAGCGAACATCGTGACGGGCATTGGTTTTTTGGGCGCAGGCGCAATCGTGCGCGAACACGGACGCATCGGCGGTTTGACAACTGCTGCAACAATTTGGCTTTCTGCTGCGCTGGGCTTGGGTATCGGTGCAGGCGAATTGAAATTTGTCATAGCGTCCACTGCAATTGTTCTGATCGTATTGTTATTATTCCCGCAGATCGAAAGGTGGATAGACCGAATTCGCGAATCACGATCTTATAAGATCGTGATCGGTTCGGGAGACGTGAAAAGTTTTGAAAAGATCAATCAGGCATTCAGAGCTTGCTCATTGAAGGTTCTTGAACATCACCAAACCAAAACCGAGAACGCGATTATCGGTACCTGGCGCGTGATCGGTTCCCCTAAAAATCACGACAAGCTGGTTGAAATTATGATGAAGGAAAAATCGGTCAGGGAGTTTGTTTATTGAGTTGTACATTTTCTTATTACGCTAAAGTTAATTAATTCGGTTAAATAAAAAGCTCTCGCGAAAACGAGAGCTTTTTATTTTTATTTTGGCTCGATGTTGCCTTTGGTGTCTGTGGTTTGGTCATCTTCCTGTTTTTCGCCACTTAAGCCGTCACGAAAAGCCTTGATGCTTTTGCCGAGCTCGCCGGAAAGTTTGCCGATACGCCCCGGACCAAACAACAGTACGATGATAACTAGGATAATGATCCATTCAGCGCCACGTGGTAATCCCATAAGATACTCCTTGATTAGATTTCATCCTTATCCTACCACAATCAGGATTAATCTTCCATTATAGTTCGCGGCGATATAACAGACCTTCAATAAAGCGGATGGCACGCCGCACATAAGAGCGCAGGCGACCAAATACGCGATACTGCTCTGGGTGTACATTGCCTTTGCTCGGGATGGGACCTGTCCACTCTGCCGCGAGCGCGCCCCAGGTTAATCCACCACCGAAACCCACCATTACTAATTTATCGCCATTCTTGATCTGGCCTTTTTCAAGCGCTTCGACCATGGCGATCGGGATGGAAGCTGTGGATGTATTTCCGTACTTATCGAGGTTCACAATAAAACGATCCATTGGCAATTTGAGTCCGCGTGCCGCGGCTTCAATAATGCGGATGTTGGCTTGATGCGGAATGATCCAACGCACCTGCTCAGCAGTTAATCCTGCTGCATCCATAGCCTCTTGAGTTGCAGACGCCATGACACGCGTGGCAAACTTGAAAACAGCTTTACCATCCATTTTGATAAAGTGCTTGCCTTCATGGACAGTCGCCTCAGTCGCCGGGTAGCGGCTACCCCCAGCCGGGAGCGAAAGCGAATCTCCGCCTGACCCGTCAGAATGCATTACTGCAGAAAGGACGCCGCCTGGTCTGTCACTTGCCTGTAAGACAAAAGCACCCGCACCATCACCGAACAAGATACAAGTTCCACGATCTTTCCAATCGACAAATCGAGAAAGGGTCTCGGTACCGACCACCAAAGCGCTCTTGATGGATCCACTACGGATCGCCTGCGCTGCCATGTTCAAGGCAAATATAAAACCGGTACACGCGGCAAGCAGATCGAAAGCACCTGCTTTTGTTGCACCAAGCTGATCTTGAATCAGACAAGCCGTTGCCGGGAAGATATATTCAGGGGAAGAAGATGTACAAATGATCAGATCTAAGTCCGTAGGGCGAAGGTTCGCGACTTTCAGAGCCTTGAGTGAAGCCTCAACTCCCAGTGTGGATGGAAACTCATCTGGTTTTGCGATACGGCGTTCACCAATGCCAGTGCGTTCGCGGATCCAGGCGTCATTCGTGTCCACAAGCTTGGATAGGTCATCATTGGTCATAATAGACTCAGGCACTGCCATCCCCCAGCCTGTTATATGTGCATATGGCATAACGTACTCCTAAACTCCATCATACGTTGAAAAAATCAAGCTCAACGCGATGCATGTAAGCTGATTATTCGAAACGGCTAATGACCAAGGTCGCGTTGTGACCACCGAATCCAAATGAATTGGACATTACATGTTTTGGCGAGACCTTACGCGGTTGGTTAGGGACATAATCCAGGTCACACACTGGGTCTGGAGTTTCATAATTGATCGTTGGAGGCAAAATGCCTTCACGGATCGCCATGATGCTGAAGACAGCCTCCACCGCACCAGAGGCGCCAAGCAAATGACCCGTCATGGATTTGGTAGACGAAACAGGAATCTTATATGCCTGCTCGCCAAATACAGTTTTGATCGCAGCTGTCTCACTCTTATCATTCAACGGTGTGGATGTGCCGTGCGCATTAATATAATCAATATCATTGACGGTTAGATTGGCATTTTCCAAAGCCAACTTCATAGACATTGCCGCACCCGCGCCATTTTCAGCCGGAGCAGATATGTGGTGCGCGTCATCGGTCGTGCCATACCCAGTCATCTCACCCAAAATATTCGCACCGCGCGCTTTGGCGTATTCCAACTCTTCCAAAATTAAAACCCCCGCACCTTCGCCCATCAAGAAGCCATCGCGGTTCTTATCAAATGGACGTGACGCAGTTAATGGATCGTCGTTGCGCGTGGAGAGCGCGCCCATCACGTTCATACCCGCCATGGCAAGCGCCACCAGAGCGCCTTCCGAACCGCCCGCGATCATCACATCCGCAGAGCCGCGCCGGATCGTTTCCATCGCATCACCGATCGCATTATTGCCTGAAGCACATGCCGTCGCAATCGCCATATTGGGACCACGCGCGCCAACCCGAATTGCAAGCATGCCAGCCGCACTATCCGAGATCATCATCGGGACCAAAAACGGACTCACCCGATCCACACCGCGTTCGCGCATCACTTCAGCTTGTTCCATGATCGTCCCGATACCGCCGATGCCTGTGCCGATCACAATGCCGACCCGGTCACGATTCGTATCATCGATCTTCAAACCTGATTGCTCAAGCGCCTCAAGCGTTGCCACAGTGGCAAATTGTGTAAAGCGGTCCATCTTGCGCGCTTCACGCACACCGAACGCAGCGACAGGGTCGAAGCCTTTTACTTCTGCCGCAATGCGGGTTTTATGCTTGCTGGCATCAAAAACCGTGATCATCCCTGCGCCAGACTTACCTGCCAGCAGAGCTTCCCACGTCTCCTTCACGGTATTTCCAACAGGGCTGATACACCCCATCCCTGTCACCACAACACGTCTTCTCATAAATAAATCTCCTTAATAAGGGGCAAAGCCCCGTAATTCTAGCTATATAACACGTTGCCCCTAATTTAGACACGCCGCAACCAACGTAAAACATCACAGATTCTGCAATGTTTTCAACGCCTGCTGAATATGCATCTGGTCATGGTTGGCAACAAACCCCAACACTTCCAGGAAATTGGTGGGTCCGAAGATCGCATGGCGTGCCTTACGCATCCAGAACTCATCATCCAAACCTCTCAGTTTCTCCAAATTCGCATGCCGTGCAGAGGCAAATTCCGCCAATGCCAAAGCCCCATCAATATTCAAATACTCGCGCTCACTCGCCCACACGCTCGTATCCGGGCGCGGAATGAACGCATCCGCCCGTTCGAGCATCAACTTCAATTGCAACGCATGGACTTCCGTTTCCGTGTCTCTCAAATGACAAATGATCTCATTCATCGCCCAATCATCACGCGTTGGTTCATGCCGCCAGCTTTCAGCAGATAAGGCAGATGAAAGACTCTGCAACACCGCCGGAGTCGCTAACATAATCGCCAGGATCGCTTCTCTGGATTTATATGACGGCTCCAACGTAGAAACATCCACAGACTCGAGCCACGGACGCAGATCGCCCAACCTGCCTCTGCCCGCTTCAAACCCTGGACTTGAACCTGCCTCGCCATCGATAAAATAAGTCTTCAGCCCAAGCTGATGCGCGGGAACCAGATCCCGTTTCACATCATTCCCCACCATCAACACAGGTCCATCGACCCAACCGAGTTGCCCCAAGACCTCTGCATAATAGGCAGGGTGTGTCTTTGTAAAATGGAAATTCTCAAATGTAGATACCAACTCAAACTGCTCTGGGTCAAGCCCTGCCCAGCGCAGACGATGATAGGTAGCCTTGCGCGGGAACAATGGATCCGTTGCGATCGCGATCCGATAACCGCGTGAGAATGCCCATTCGATCAAGGGAACTGCATCCGGGCGTTGCCGGGTATGCATCCCAATGGCTGGGAACACGTTATCGTAAAAATCCTCAAGCACATCCACCAGTTCTGATTTGGGGATGCCAAGCCTCGGATAAAAATCTGCTTCGAAGACTTCCTGCAAGGTACGCATGGGGTCTTCGCTTTCGTTCATCAGATTCATGCCGTGTACAAGAGCGGGCAACATAAGCTCAGGGGCAACACGCCCTGCCAAATGTTTACTCAACCCCTGAAAATAGGCAGGGATAAACGCGTCCATATTGGTATCGAGCAGTGTGTCATCAAGGTCAAACAGCAAGGTAAGAGACATATCGATTCGGCTTTCAAAATATTGAATTTACCCCTTGCAACAATTCAGGACTTAATTTCGAACTTGAATGGCAAGGCGTGACATTCCCCACAACCTATCTGTGGCTCAGAAACGTTCTTCTTTGATTTTTCACAAAACGGCGCAAGTTGCACGCGACGCTGAAATACGGCTGTGACCGGTCTGCCGACGGAAGCATTCAAGCGCAGATGCTCGCAGGCATTCGCGCGCGCAATACCAGGAACCGGGCAAGTCTTGCACAGATCTCGAGACCATGTTTGACCTGCTGCTTTAAGTAAGCGGCATTCTTCTACGTTCTTGCCGCGGAAATAATCGCCATAAAAATGAGGGCACTCAGTGCCAGCTGGGGTTTTCATACTTGAATTATAGTAGTTCTTTCATTTTGTTGGAATTGCCCGCCACTCCACTGCCACGGGCTACATAAACGACGAGCGAGCAGCCGGTTTAATTACCACAGCTGCCCGCTCGATTAAGTTCAATATCAACAAGCCAATTTAGACACGCGTAACGTAATCGCCCGTTTCTGTATTCACCCGGATGGTGTCACCAACCTTCACAAATTGCGGGCAATACACTTCGAGCCCGGTTTCGGTCTTGACCTTCTTGGTCACGCCGGTGGCGGTATCGCCGCGAATGGCTGTTTCAGCTTCAACGACCTTCAGGTCCACTGAGGAGGGAAATTCCACGTCAAGTGGCGCATTATTGTAAAAAGTGATTTTTACTTCCATGCCTTCTTTCAGGTATAAAGCCGATTCGCCCAGCACATCAGCTTTGATGGCTGGCTGCTCGAACGTGACGTTGTCCATGAAATGATAAAAGTCGCCGTCGTTATACAGATAAGAGACATTATGGAAATCAAGGCGCACATCTTGAACGGACAAGCCTGAGTTAAAAGTACGCTCAATATTGGCACCGGTTTGAAGATTGCGGGCTTTGATACGAATATTGGCATTGCCGCGGCCCGTCTTGTTGTGGCTATAATCCACCACTTTATAGAGACTGCCATCCATTTCGAAGGTGACACCTTTGCGAAGTTCGTTTACATCGATCATACTTGCACTTTCCTTTTGTGAGATTTATTCAAGCGGGCGAGATTATACCAGAGAGTGCAAACTAGTGAGACGCCTCAGATGCAGGGTCTTCCTGTAAAAGCTGCACGGCGTGCTCTAAAACCGGCATAATGACCTGCAAATTCTCCACGGCACCTTTCGGGCTGCCCGGTAGATTGACGATCAACGTCCGCTTGCGAATGCCCGTGACGATTCTGGAAAGCATGGCATGCGGGGTGATCTTGAGGCTGGCGGCACGCATCGCTTCTGCCAGACCGGGGGCTTCGCGCTCGATGACGGCGCGCGTCGCTTCGGGCGTGACATCGCGCGGAGAAAAGCCGGTTCCGCCGGTGGTGAGGATCACATCTATTTCACCGCTGTCTGCCCACTCGCTGAGGGTAGTGCGTATGGCAGATTCGTTATCGGGGAGAAGCTCCTGTTTGGCGACGGACCAGTTTTCGGTGAGAATGAGGCGCGCGAGCGCAGGTCCAGAAGCGTCTGGACGTTCACCACGCGAGGAGCGGTCGGAGAGAGTCAAAATTCCAAATCGAATCGTCATTGCAGTTCTTTGCCATACGGGCGGACATAATCCATTAAATGCCAGCCATGCCGTTCATAATAATGGGCAGCCTCATCGTTCTCAGGCGTGACCATTAAATAACATTTAAGACAACCTTTGCCGCGGAGCCTGGCTTCAATTTCGTTCAATAAACCTGTGCCTATGCCCTGCCCGCGAAATTCTTTTGCGACCGCCAGATGATAAAGCAATCCGCGACGTCCATCAAAGCCGCCGATCACAGAGCCGATAATTTTTTGGGCATGCTCGGCAACAAGGAAGAGATCGGGGTCACGCGCAATTTTCTTTTCGATCTCAACACGCGTATCCGAGCGTCCAACACGCACACCTTTTTCCATCGCATCCCATAATTGATATACCTGTTGATAATCGGCTGGAAACCGAAATTCACGGATGTGGACTGATTGGGAATCCACGGGATGCGCCTATTTCAAAAGTTTGAGCAGATCATCTGGCATGAAGGGTTTCATTAGAAAGAAATTTGCGCCACGCTTTAAACATTCGTCTTTGACATTCAAGCCAGATGTCATCACGATGCGCACATTTGCCAGCGCAGGGTTTTCACGAATGGCTTTGACAATATCCATGCCGCTTTGTTTGCCAAGATGCACATCCATCAGCAGCGAATCGGGGTTTTCGTGTTGAACAGCAGCCGGGACATCGGCATTCACATCCAGCGCAACAACCTCAAAGCCCTCCATTTTGAGCAAGGTTGTGAGCAACGACACCATGGTGCGGTCATCTTCAGCGAGCAGAATTTTTGGCATTGGTTTTAGCCTTCTTGGGTGCAGATTTTTTCTTGGGTGTTGCTTTTGTCTTTTTCAGTTTGCGGATCGGTTCAAGTGCCAGGTCAAGCACTTCATCCACGGTATCCACATAATGGAATTTCATGGCTTTCTTGATCTCTTCTGGCACGTCTTCGAGATCCGGTTCATTGCGCTTTGGGAGGATGATGGTACGCAAACCATTGCGATGACCGGCAAGGATTTTTTCCTTCACGCCGCCAATGCGCAATACCTGACCACGCAATGTGATCTCGCCCGTCATGCCAACCAACGGTTTCATTTTTCGCCCGGAGGCTAGAGAGACAAGCGCTGTGACGATCGTAACACCGGCAGACGGCCCGTCTTTGGGTTGTGCGCCCGAGGGGATATGCAGATGAATATCTGACTTGCTAAAGAATTCATCCGTAAGCCCAAGCTTCTCAGCGCGCGAACGCACATAAGACAATGCGGCGCGCGCGGATTCGTTCATGACATTGCCGATCGAACCAGTCACTTGAAAGCCTTTGCCACCTGGCATACTGGTAGCTTCTACAAACAACACATCGCCGCCGTAAGGCGTCCACGCCAGCCCGGGCACAACACCAGGGATGGAGATGCGCTGGTTCAGTTCTTCGGTTGGTAAAAAAATCGGGCGATCCAAATATTCTTCAACAAGATCAGGTGTGATCTTGGCGCTTTTCAGTTTGCCTTCCGCGATACGCGTGCCAACCTTGCGGCACACTGCGCCGATCTTGCGCTCCAAATTACGCACACCAGCTTCGCGCGTATATTCGCGGACGATCTTCTTCAAGGCTTCGTCGTTAAAGGATACTTCTTTTTCACGCAGACTGTTCTCGCGAATCTGGCGCGGAATTAAATATCCGCGTGCGATGGCGATCTTCTCGCTTTCGGTATAACCCGAAAGGAAAATCAATTCCATACGATCCAACAAGGGACCGGGAATGGTCTCCAGCGTGTTTGCTGTGGTAATAAAGAAAACCTGCGAAAGATCATAAGCCACTTCGAGATAGTTATCGCGAAACTCGGCATTCTGTTCAGGGTCAAGCACTTCGAGCAATGCAGAGGCAGGATCACCGTGGAAATCATTGGTCAGCTTATCGATCTCGTCAAGCATAAAAACCGGGTTTTTCGATTCGATCCGGCGCAGTGACTGTAAGATGCGCCCGGGCATCGAACCAATATAGGTGCGGCGATGACCGCGGATTTCAGCTTCATCGCGCACACCGCCCAGGGAAGCACGTACGAACTTACGATCCATCGCACGCGCAATGGATTGCCCCAGTGAGGTTTTACCCACGCCGGGCGGTCCTACAAAACACAAGATCACACCTTCACGTTCACGGCGGATCAAATCATCAGAAGCCTTCTTCTTATCGTCTTTGCGGTCCAACCGCAGTTTGCGAATAGCAAGAAACTCAAGAATACGCTCCTTGACATCCTCCAAACCAAAGTGGTCCTTGTCCAAGATCTTGCGGGCGTGACGAATGTCCAGGTTGTCGGCTGTGCCTTTTGACCAGGGGATCGAAACCAGCCAATCAAGATAGGTGCGGATGACTCCATATTCGGCTGCAGCGGAGGGTAAATGGGATAAACGCTCCAACTCCCTTTTTGCCTGCTTCGCGGCTTCCTCGGGCATTTTCGCATCTTCAATTTTTTGACGGAACTCTTCCGTCTCCACGGCTTGTTCATCTTTATCGCCGAGCTCTTTTTGAATCGCTTTCATCTGCTCGCGCAGGAAATATTCACGCTGTACTTTTTCGATCTCACCACGCGCTTCATTTTGGATCTTCTGCCCGATTTGTAACACTTCCGCTTCACGCACCAGCAAACCGATCAACTTCTTGAGCTTTTCTGAAACTGAATCAAGCGCAAGGATCTCCTGTGAGTCCTTTAACTCCATACGCTGAAAATTCGCGATGGTATACGCAGTTTGCAATGGATCTTCCACAGAAGTGATTGAACCTGCCAACTCTTCAGGGAAGGATGGAATCATTTGTGTGATCTGCTGGAATTGGTCGCGTGCGTTACGAGCAAGCGCATCGATCTCAATACCCTGCTCCACCAATTCTGGCAAAAGTTCGATCCGGGCTTTGAGATAGGGTTCTTCCCCTACAAACTCGACCACACGAAACCGTTCCATGCCCTGCACCAACAACCGGATGGTGCCGTCAGGCGCACGCAGCAAGCGATGGACAGTAGCAATCGTCCCGACTTGATAAAGATCCGCGGGACCCGGCGTCTCAAGCTCCGGATTTTTGGAGGCGAGCAATCCAACGAGTTTATCACCGCCGACCACTTCATCCACCAAACGGATCGAGCGTGGCTGCCCCACCGTCAATGGCACAGCGGTTTGCGGATACACCACCACACCACGTAATGGCAGAATGGGCAGAACATCAGGGTATTTCGTTGGGTTGGGTTTCTCGGAAGAGTCAGGGTCGGAAGAAAAAGATCCGTTTTGGTTCATACGCGGAAACATGGAAGACATCATCAAGGATATCAATTCGCTATCTTCTTCGCCGATCCATCGGAAAAGATCATTAATATTGGAGTGCCAGCGGGATGCAGGCATAAGTTTATTCCACCTCGATATGTTTTGGGCTTAGCTTTGGAAGCTGAACAACCAGGAAGCCATCCTTGTATTCAGCAACCGCTCTTTCAATTTCAACGGGCACCGATATTTCTACTGCAATTTCAAATTTCCCAAACCTGATTTCCATTTGACGGTAAGCTCGGCGTTCATTCGGCTCAGATCGATTTCCACTGATCATCAATATCTGATTCTCAATCGCCACCTCAAAATCAGCATCTTTCATCCCCGCAATTTCCACGCGCACGATAAAGTTTTCCTCGGTTTCAAACACATCGGTCGGTGGATTCCAGCCGCTGAAACTTACCTGCCAACTAACGGCATGGAAAATTTCACGGCGCGCCTCAATCATTGTGGGATGTGTTCTGCGGACAATCGTAGGCATGGGCTTGCTCCTGCTGATTTTTACGCTCAGGTTAATTCTGTCAATATTTTTTGGGATACAATTGTGCCCCTACTAGGAATCGAACCTAGATCGACGGTTTAGAAGACCGCTACTTTATCCGTTAAGCTATAGGGGCATGTCTTATGAAAAAATGCAGTTCGTGTCAGCAAATTAAACCTGAAAGCGAATTTTACTCAAAAGGCAAAAGCGGAAGAACAAACTCTCTTTGCAAATCTTGCTTCAACGACTATTGCCAAACCAGATGGATAGAAAGAAAGAAAAAGGCAATTGAGTATTTAGGCGGAAAATGTTCGCGCTGTGGGTATAACGACCATTATGCAGCCATGCAATTCCACCATGTTGAAAAGAAGGATTTTGCCTGGAATAAACTGCGCTTATTGAATTGGGAAAGAACAAAAGAAGAACTCGACAAATGCGTTTTGCTTTGCGCAAACTGCCATGCCATTATCCATTCGTTAAATCCATAACGGTGGATATATTTATATCACATCAACCAGAGTAAGGTCTGATACCCTTATAGACGCGCGCACCCACAAGGGTTCGCAAGATCGTTTCGGGTGGACGATTTAACTTCGCACCCAGATCAGCGGAAGACATGGGCATATTGCCATTGGCAAGAAACAGACGAAATACTGCCTCTACTAAAGCTGTTTGTGCGGTAAGAAAACCCGGTTGCTTTACACAGTGCATCATTAAGGTGTTCTGCACGCCTTCCACAGCCTTCACTTCAGCCGTCACTGGGTCCACCCAATCAATGGTTTGACCTTCTTCAATATTCGCAAAGGCTTCCTGATGCTCCACACACAAAAGGGTGCGTAAATAAACATGCCAATCGCGTTCGTTTTTCTGCCACCATGCAAAATCCACATGGAATGGCGTATTTACACTGGGCTTAACCAGGCTCGGACGTTTGCCTTCCATTCTCTCTCCTACTCACTCAACCGAAAATGCAGATCACCGACATGTGTGATCTCGGGATTACTCGCCAGCAAAGCAAATAAAGGTGCTGGCGGAACTCTTCTCACAATATTGATCGCAGAATACAACTCCTGCGCATGCACATGACCCTGTGGCGTCAACTTTGACAACTCACGGATCATACTCACAACCAATTGTTCAAACGGTCTCTTCTGCCCCTGCGTCCATAGTTGATCCACTGCTTCCAGTGACGGAATCGCAAATACCATGCGGTCGTTAAATTCGGCAGAAATAGATTGCTTCAACATCGCGAACACAATCCCACCATCTGCCCCAACGATCACGGTCCGCACCCAATCTTTATTCGCACGCGTAGTTTTGGCTTCAACGATCACTTCTCCGGGGGTTTCCCCACGCCGAATATTGATCAAACTACCGGGCATGAGGTCATGTGATTTATACCAATCGCGCAGGCCATACACATAACCATGTTCAAGCGCAACCCAGCCGGGCATTTTCTGTTTGGTCTTGCCATCCACCAAGGTAAAACGCACTCGTGGCGCTTCGTAAGCAGTTGGGAAAAACGAACGAACACGCGGCGAAAGCGGCAAAGTACCAGCGCGCAAGTGTGGATAGATCAATGAAACAGTCACTTCTTTCGCGTCACTTGTAATGCTCTCATCAAATATGCTTAATTCATCGTCAATTTGCTTTTCGAGCGCAATCATTTGCGGGCTGAGCAAACTACGATCATGTTCAATGTCGTTATATCGCAGATATGGTGAAACATCGCGCACCGCATCCGGTTCAAGGCGCAGCAAACACCACAACACCTGCCCCGCAGGACCAACTTCATCAAAGCGTTTATCGTCCTGCAAGGCGTAGTTCAGGGAAAACTCTGCCAATTTGGGATTGACACCCTCGGGCAGTGCCACATCCTTAAGCAACGCGGACGCAGGCAGAGGCTCGCCTCCAGACATGTCCAAAACTGCTTCTGCCAAATTGAGATGTCCTACATTGACGTCTATCAGCAGCGCGCGCGGGAACCAGCGACCGGCAATGCGCACCAGTTCATCATCTGACCGGAACATGGCTTCGATCTTTTTTTCAAGGGCAGCGCCATGCTCATTAAGAATGACGTCAGTTTCGACGCTGGCTTCTTCAACAGAAACAGGCTTTTCGTTCAGCGCATGAAGCGCAAGATTTGAGGCGAAGAGGCGCTCAGAACCATCGTCAAATTGAACGGTTAATACGTCAAAGGCACCTATTTCAGGATTTTGTCCCGCACGTGTTGCGGCAACTTTGCCGTGCTTCCAATTCAATGCCGGAAGTACGATGTCATCACCCGTTTGATAAGTTTCTTTGGGGAAATAGGTTTTGCCGCCCGCCTGGCGGCGTTTTTGTTCGGCAAGACGCTCAACACGAATACGCTCATTTACAAAAACTGCCACCAATTCACGGGTTGTTAGCGGTGTTTCCTGTTCAAAGAGATATGTATGCAGATATTCGACATCTTGTCGATTGATTTGGAGATCGTGCCAGTATTCAGATGAAGTGAAGGTGTCGCTTGCCATTCCAATGCCTTAATTGTTTGTCACTCGCGTTTTGTTTACGCGGCGAAGGTATTATACCTTAGAGATGTGCATGATTGAAGATGTATAATCGATGGTGATGATTTCACTTGAACGGGCATTACGCGCTTCAAAATTCTCAAGTATCGCATTCATAGGCGCTGGTGGGAAAACGACTGCATTATTCCAACTGGCAAAGGAGTTGGCAGAACGCACCCCCGTTATCGTGACTGCATCCTCACACTTGGGCGGCTGGCAGATTCCGCTTGCAGATACACACATCATAGTCGATTCACCTGCGGCACTTGAAGGCTTGGAAAATAAACTAGAAGGCATCCTGTTGATTACAGGGGCGCTTGACGGAGATCGAACCAAGCCACTTGACGCAGAATCTTTGAATTGGCTAAATCAATTTGGCAGGCAGCACTCCATCCCATTGCTGATCGAAGCGGACGGTTCGCGCCAAAAGCCGTTGAAAGCTTGGGCAGAGCATGAACCACCGATCCCAAATTTTGTGGAGCAGGTTGTACAAGTTGTTGGGCTGGCAGGGATAGGTCAAATACTGAGCCCTGAGGTTGTGCATAGAGCAGAAATCTTTTCCACCTTGAGCGGACTGCGTATGGGCGAAAACATCACACCCGATGCATTGGTTCGCGTGCTAACGCATTTGGATGGCGGGCAAAAAAATATTCCGGCAGGTGCAAGAAAAACCACTTTACTGAATCAAGCCGACACAACAGAACTTCAATCAACGGCACATGGAATGATCGATGCTTTATTGCCAAATTTTCATTCTATTATTATTTCTAGCTTGAAACAGGAACATATCTATGCTGTGCATGAACCCATCGCAGGGATCGTTTTAGCGGCGGGCGAATCTACGCGCTTCGGCAAGCCGAAACAATTGCTCGACTGGAAGGGTCAGCCTTTTGTGCGTTCAGTTGCAATGACCGCTCTGGAAGCAGGTCTTTCACCTGTGGTGGTGGTTGTAGGCGCAAATGGTGAACAGGTCGAATCAGCCGTTGCAGATTTAAATGTGAAGGTTGTAAGAAATGCCGAATGGCAAAGCGGACAGGGAAGTTCGATCAAGGTAGGGATAAATAAGCTGACAAACTCCCCCACTGCAACCGGCGGCGCGATCTTTCTGTTGGCGGATCAGCCGCAGATCACGACATCTATTATTCGGGCATTAGTTGAAAAGCACGCCGCGGAGCTATATTCAATCGTCGCGCCACTGGTATTGGATCAGCGCGCAAATCCAGTTTTGTTCGATCAAGTCACTTTTGCTGATTTATTGGAAATCAAAGGTGATGTTGGTGGACGGGCGATTTTTCATAAGCACAAAGTTGAGTACTTACCCTGGCACGATGATCGCATGTTATTGGATGTGGATACGCCTGAACATTATCAACGTTTGATCACAGACGAAACCCTATGATCCCACACACTTCGATTTTATTTCTTGCGGAGTATGAGGGATGACAAAAATCACAGCCATCATCCTTGCGGCTGGAAAGTCCATGCGCATGGGCAGCCCCAAGATGTTACTACCGTGGGGCGAAAGAACGATCATTGAGCATGTTGTCGCCGTGTTTGCGAAAGCAGGAGTTGATGATATTGTAGTGGTCACCGGCGGGGCGCGTGAACCAGTGGAAGCGCTTATTCTGGAGTGTGGAAAAAGCTTCCCAGTACGTAGCGTATACAACAATGATTATATGAATGGCGATATGCTCTCATCCATTCAATGCGGGTTGCAGCATATCGCAGAAGAAAGTGTCGGGGCAGCGCTGATCGGGTTGGGTGACCAGCCTCAAGTCCAGGAAGGAAGCGTGCACTTGTTATGTGAAGTGTATTCGCAGACTCAGAGTCCGCTGGTGGTGCCGAGTTTCCAAATGCGGAGAGGGCATCCATGGCTGGTAGCGCGTGCGCTGTGGAAAGAATTGATCGAGATGAGCCCAACGCAAACTCCGCGTGATTTTCTGAACGCGCATGCCAAAGACATCCATTATGTGAATTTGAATACCCCAAGTATCCTAGCCGACCTGGATACGCCCGAAGACTATCGCACATCACATCCATAATTAATTCGTGATAAACTTTCGCGCGATTACTTCAAAGGTGAGAAACTACCATGCTCTATAAAATCGTTGCTTTCATTGTAAAAATTGCCACCGGAGTTCTTTGCCGCATCGATGCGCCTGATCTTCATAAAATGCCGATGCGCGGTCCACTGATCGTAATATCCAATCATACGGGTCAACTAGAGGTGGCGGTTTTCTTCGGGCAATTACAACCCCGCCCCATTACTGGCTGGGCAAAAATGGAATCATGGGATAACGCCTTTTTGAATTGGCTGTTTAACTTATGGGGCTTAATCCCGGTTAGGCGCGGCGAGGGCGACACATCCGCTTTACGAAAGGCAATCAAAGCGCTGGAAGAGGGGTTTATTTTTGGGGTTGCTCCCGAAGGCACGCGCAATAAAACCGGGCAACTGAAACGCGCTCACCCAGGCGCTGTGATGCTTGCCGTTCATTCTGGCGCAACGATTTTGCCCCTCGCGCATTGGGGCGGCGAGAACTTTTTGAAAAATCTAGCCAGGTTCAAACGGACAGGTTTTCACATCCGTGTGGGAGAACCATTTCATTTGAAGTTGGATGGAGTTAAGGTTACGCGTGAAATCCGTCAGCAGATCGTGGACGAAATGATGATCAGGTTGGCAGAGCTTCTCCCGCCAGCTTATCATGGTGCGTATGCAAACATGATAAACAACGAAAAGGTTTTAACAGAAACTACAAAATAGCCGCAATGAGTCTCTTTGAAGAATAAATGATAGCAATACACTTCTCAAACCCAAGTGTTATCACCAGAAGCTGGTTTGAAATTCAACCCATAATTCTCCATTTATTGAGGATATATTTTTGATTCATGATAAACTCGCGTTTAGTTTAATTTTGGGAGCATATGGATGAAATACCTAGTCATCGTCAATCCAACATCAGGCCGGGGTTATGCAGAAAAAGCCATTCCGCAGATCGAAGCGTTGTTAAAGTCACATAATCTTGATTACGAATTAGTGCGCACAGAACGCCCCTGGCATGCTGCAGAATTGGCTGAAAAAGCCTCGCGCGAAAAATACGATGTCATCATTACCGCCAGCGGAGATGGCACGGCAAACGAAGCCATCAACGGACTCATGAAAGCACGGGAAGCCGGTTTCAACCATACAGCCATGGGCATCCTACCGGTGGGCACAGGCAACGATCTTGCCTATGGAATGAACGTTCGCGGAAACCTTGAGGAAAGCATTGCACTTCTCGCTAAGAACGAACGGCGCTGGATGGATATTGGCAAGGTCACGGGCGGCGATTACTCAGATGGTCGTTACTTCGGCAATGGCGTGGGGATCGGCTTCGACGCCGCAACCGGATTCGTCGCTGAGAATATCCGCTGGACGCGCGGTTTATTGGCATATCTAATCGCTGCACTCGAAACGATCTTTATCTATTACAAAGCGCCAACGGTCCGCATCGAATTTGATGACAAAACACTGGAACAAGGCGCGTTGATGGTATCCATCATGAACGGCCAGCGCATGGGTGGAGGCTTCTTCATGGCTCCAGATGGAGTTCCACATGACGGCACTTTCGATCTTTGCATTGCGGGAACAGCCGGAAAATTCCGCATCCTGCAACTCCTGCCCACCTTTATGAATGGGACCCAGGCGACTCAGCCCGAAATAAAAACCGGGCAAGCTCGCAAGGTCACGATCACTGCCTTGAAAGAATCCCTGCCTGCGCACTGCGACGGCGAGACGCTATGCAAAGAAGGGCAAAAACTCACGATTGAGATCGTCCCACACGCACTTGAGTTCATTACCAAGTTATAAATTTACTTCGGAAAAAAATTATTTACTTTAAACGAAAACAGGACAGGCTTTACCTGTCCTGTTTTCGTTACTTGAGGCTATAAAAGTAAGCGTTCGTTTCGCGTTTCTGAAACCCCATTGCCTGATACAACTTATTAG
>CAZMQE010000014.1:0-3467 GCA_964568115.1 uncultured Anaerolinea sp. | reverse complement strand
AAGTAAGCGTTCGTTTCGCGTTTCTGAAACCCCATTGCCTGATACAACTTATTAGCGGCTTCACGCTGCGGATTAGATGTGAGAGCTACGCCATTCGCCCCCGCTTCACGCGCCAGATCAATGGCATAACGCATCAGCGCTTCCGCAATTCCCCGCCGCCGCATCTTTTCATCAACGATCACATCTTCAACAATGGACCGCGTCCCGGTCGGGACACGATAGATCGTCAAAGTCAGGATGCCCGAAATTTGACCGGTCTCATCTGGGTAACGCGCAACGATCAGCGTGGATGCTTCCGAACAAATCAAAGCATTTAGCTCGTCCCATGTAGGATTCACTTTATGAGCACCCAACTGTGGGACCAGCAACTTTACCGCGGAATAAATTTCTTCCGTTAATTCGGTAACTTTTTCGATATGCATTCTACGCAGATTTCGGCGTGCCCAATTTCGGGAAGAAGCTCAACGCCGCGTAATATGCCACATATACAAATGAGGCGGGCGCCACCCATTCAGGAACATTGGGGTACTGCAACAATCCCCAAACGCCGATAGCCCCATAAAGGTAGGTGAACCCAAGCGTAAATTTGCGCAGGCGCGTGTTACGGGTCGGGTATAAATATTTAACCGGGACAAAGATCAGAATGTTGCAGATCACCACCGCCGCGAGATTGATCCAGGGATTCAATCCCAGCAACATCATGTAGATCACAAGAAAATTCCAAACAGACGGAAAGCCCTTGAAGAAATAAGATTGATCATCGGTTTTGGCGTCGGTCTGTGAGAATTGAAAGCCAGACGTCAACAGAATGGAGATGGCACATGCCATCTCAAAACCCTGCGGCAACAAACCAGGCACCTTGATCATGAGCAATGAGGCAACCACCACATAGTTCAAATAATCAATGATGTTATCCATCAAACCGCCATCGATGCCCTTGGCATAATTTTTTACATCAAACCAGCGCGCTAACATTCCATCAAAGCCATCGACAAACATCGCGATGATCACATAGACAATTGCCAGCTTGAAATTTTGTTCCCAAATAGCAAGCAGAGTCAAAAACCCCCACACTGCCCCGGTCGCTGTAAAAAGATGGACTCCATTTGCAAGCATTTTCCGCACCCAAAGAGGAAGTTTTTGCATCACGTTACACCTCACAAAAGATATGTAGGCAATTATAGCAAAGAGACGCACCTTGCGATGCGTCTCTTTGCATATTCTTATTTCTTGACCAACCCCACTCTGACCGTCTCACCGTCAAAAGCATCTTCGACAACGGATGCATCTTCCGGCGGACTCGCAAACTGAAGATCGGACGTCAACGTCTCAGCCGTGATGTAGTCCTGATGCGCCTCAATTGCGGACCTCAAGCCTGCTGAGGCTTCGACGAACAGATCTATGCGATCAGCCACATCCAGATCAGAACTCTTGCGGAGGTCTTGTACACGGCGGACAAATTCACGCGCCTGACCTTCCAAGATCAGTTCTGGCGTCAGCTCTGTTACCAGCGCCGCCACATACGGACCTTCTTCAGCCACAGCAAAACCTTCCTTTGCCAGTGCCTTCACTTCTACTTCATCAGGTAAAACATCATACGTCTCGCCATTGACTTCAACGCGCAAAGACTTACCTTCCAAAAGCGGACGAGCCGCATCTTCAGAATTCATCGCAAGGATCGCCTTCTGGATTGCCGGGAATTTATTCCCATATTTTTGTCCAAGCTGTTTCGGCAAGGGCTTGACCGTATGTGACACAGCTTCTGTTGCTGTGTCTAACAAGCGGACTTGTTTGACGTTCAACTCATCCGTGAACAGGTCTGCATAGGTTTCAACGGCTTTGCGTTCACTCGCATTACCTAGCGAGAATGCCACCTCTGCCAACGGCTGGCGGACTTTGCGATTCGCCTTTTGGCGAGCCGAATGTCCGAGTGAGACGAGCTTCATCACCAGGTTCATGTCGCTGTTGAGGGATTCATCGATCATCTCAGGCAGCACCTTGGGCCACTCAGCCAAATGGACCGATTCGGCTGCAGTCTCATCCACCGAACGGACAAGGTTTTGGTACAACTCGTCAGCAAGGAAAGGCATGGCAGGAGCGAGCAGCTTCGAGATGGTGACAAGAGCCGTGTACAAAGTCGAGTAAGCGGCTTGTTTATCAGAGTCCGATTCGGATTTCCAGAAGCGGCGGCGCGAACGTCGCAAATACCACGTGGACATTTTCTCCACGAAGGCTTCGATCGGACGTGTCGCATTCGGCACATCGTAATGTTCGTAGGCTTCCGTCACGTCGCGGACGAGCACATTGAGCTCAGATAACAGCCAGCGATCCAGATCACTGGTCGCTATCGGCATGGTCGTGACGGTGGGTTTATCGAGATTGGCGTAGGTCACAAAGAACGAATAGACGTTCCACAACGTGAGCGTGAAACTACGGATCACCTCACCCACCAGATCGGAAGAGAAGCGACGCTCCACTCCCGGCGGCGTAGCCGTGAATAAATACCAACGCAGCGCATCGGCACCGTGCGCATTCAGCACATCCCAAGGCTGGACGATATTGCCCAACGACTTGGACATCTTGCGACCCTGCCCATCCTGGATGTGCCCAAGCGAAAGCACATTCTTGAACGAGACTTGATCGAAGAGCAACGTGCTGATGGCATGTAATGTATAGAACCAGCCACGCGTTTGATCAACGGCTTCGCAGATATAATCCGCGGGGAATTGCGATTCAAATTTGTCCTTGTTCTCGAAGGGATAATGCCACTGTGCAACCGGCATGGAACCCGAGTCGAACCACACATCGATCAAATCTTTGACGCGCGTCATTTGCTTGCCGCAATCAGAACAAGCCCAATGGACATTGTCCACGTACGGGCGGTGCAGATCGAGTTCAGTTAAATCACGCCCGGCTTTTTCTGAAAGCTCTGCCACTGAACCAACACATTCACGGTGCTTACAGGACTCACACTCCCAAACCGGGAGCGGCGTGCCCCAATAGCGTTCACGTGAAAGTGACCAATCGATGTTATTCGAGAGCCAATTGCCAAAGCGCCCCGTCTTGGTATGCTCAGGCACCCAATTGATGGTGTTGTTCAATTCAACCAGACGGTCACGATGCGCACTCGTGCGGATGTACCACGAATCACGCGCGTAATACAACAGCGGCGTCTTACAGCGCCAACAGAACGGATACGTGTGGGTATACGGCTCATGCTTGAATAACAAGCCACGGGCACGTAGATCTTCGATGATGGACGGGTCGGCATCTTTGACGAAGACTCCGCGCCACGGTGTGACCTCAGGGATGAACGTGCCGTCAGGAGCTACGGTCATCAATACCGGCAGGTTATATTTCTTGCCTGTTTCCATATCTTCCTGACCAAATGCAGGGGCAGTATGAACCAACCCAGAACCATCTTCAGTCGTGACGTAATCACCCATCACGACAAAATAGGCGGGTTT
>CAZMQE010000013.1:8156-29048 GCA_964568115.1 uncultured Anaerolinea sp. | reverse complement strand
GGCAGGTCAACAGAGGAGCTATAGGAGCTGCCTTTGAAGTCCATGCTGACCAGGGGTTCATCGACAGCCTCGAGGATACCTTTGAAGCCCGGTTCCTTGGCGGCATCGCGGAACATCTGGCGCAGTTCTTCCGTGGTGGTTTCCTTCTCAACTTCAGCGGTGAAGTCAACTACAGAAACGGTTGGGGTTGGAACGCGCAAGGAATAACCATCGAACTTGCCCTTAAGATCAGGGATGACCAACGCAATTGCCTTGGCTGCACCCGTGGTGGTTGGGATGATGTTCAATCCCGATGCGCGCGCGCGGCGCAGATCGGAATGCGGCATATCAAGCACCTTCTGATCGTTGGTGTACGAATGAATGGTGGTCATGAAAGCGCGTTTGATCGTGAGCTTGTCGTGCACGACTTTCGCAGCCGGAGCCAGACAGTTGGTGGTGCAGGAAGCATTCGAAACCACATGGTGGATCTTCGGGTCATACTTGTCTTCATTGACACCGAGCACGACTGTCAAATCTTCGCCTTCAGCCGGAGCTGAGATGATGACTTTCTTGGCGCCACCAGCAGTGATGTGATTGACAGCACCCTTAACGGTCTTGCCTTTCTTGTTCACGCCATCATCTTTGATGGTGAACAAGCCAGTGGACTCGATCACGATCTCCACGCCCAAGTCTTTCCAGGGGATGGCAGCCGGATCAGTTTCTTTGAAGACTTTGACTTTCTTGCCATCGATCAACAATCCATCTTCCAAGACTTCGACGGTGCCGTTGAAACGACCGTAGGTCGAATCATACTTGAGCAGATGCGCCATTGTCTTTGTATCGCCAATATCATTGAAAGCAACGACTTCCAATTCGGTCGGATACGTATCGCGGATCGCCTTAAGAACCTGACGTCCGATACGGCCAAAACCATTAATACCAATTTTTACTGACATATTAAACCTCCGTGGTTTATTTGTGATGAAGTATACAAAATAATTTTATCACATAGAATTGCTCAGACAAATAATGACAAATGTAACCATTATTCCAGTGGACCGGTGTACTCATCCAGTATCTCGATCAGTGCGTTTGCCAGTTTATTCGAGTCGTGTCGCCACGGATGGCTTTCGTTGATGAGATCGGCGAAATGGGTGCGGGTATCAGACCGGGCCATATCGTCAATGGCAACCCATTGATCGCCCATATTCAGTTGCCCTCGAAAATTATCGTTACATAATAGAACATCGAACAAATTGTCGCCGATGTGCTCTTCGATAACCCGAATATGGTCATAACATGAAAAAGCATCCGTTTCACCAGCCTGGGTAACGATGTTACAAATATAGACCTTAACCGCCCGGCTGGCACGAATCGCGCCAAGCAGGTCTTGCACCAGCAGATTCGGCAACAGACTCGTAAATAAACTGCCCGGACCCACCACGATCATTTCCGCATTTAAGATGGCTTTGATGACTGGCGGATAAGCCGGTGCGTCGTTGGGTTCCAGCCAGATGCGGTGGACGCGTCCCGCCATTTTGGGGATGCGGCTCTCGCCTTCCACCCGAACCTGATTCAGCGAATTGGGCAGTTGCATATCTGCAACCAATTTCACATCATGTAACGTGGCTGGCAATACACGTCCATTCACCGATAGTACCTTGCCTGACTCCGCTACCGCACCTTCAAAACTTCCGGTGATATCTGCCAGCGCGGTGATAAATAAATTCCCGAAGGAATGTCCCTCCAATTCACCAGAGCTGCTAAAGCGATATTGAAAAAGCTGGGTAAGCATGCGCTCGTCGTTGGAAAGTGCCGCGAGACAATTGCGAATATCACCCGGCGGCAGGATCCCAAAACTTTCGCGCAACCGACCTGATGACCCGCCATCATCTGCCACAGTGACAACCGCAGTGAGATTGCGCGTGAAGATTTTCAAGCCACGCAGCAGGGTGGCAAGTCCATGTCCGCCGCCGATCGTCACGATCCGCGGACCGCGTTCAAGGCGGCGATAATTTGTCAACTCGTCCACGATCGTATACCCGGGACGCATGAAGGGGCGCAGTAAAGAACGATAAAGACGCAGGGTGCCGTAAATCACCACCCCGATCCCAAGCCCGCCGAAGATCAACACGCGGAGAAAGCGCGGCAGGAAACGCAGAGATGCAATCGAAAGAATTTCCAACAAAGTCGGATTGGTCGAATCGGTGCGATACAGGTCGAGCAAAAGGATTGCCAAGCCCACGCCCAGCAGAGTGATCCCTGCCAGTACGACCAGAAACCAGCGTTTCACCCTTAAACCGGGGACCAGCCAGCGTTTACTCTCCTGGAATAACTGTGCATAACGCTCACGCGTCGTTTTTGACTTTTTCATAATCGAGAAGTCTAGCAGGGATGCAGGGCAGCGTCAATTGGATTTTCATGGTTCTTTTATACAAACTCTGGGGAATTGACACCTGCCTCTTATCATATTCGTAGAACCGGGAAAATAAGCCCCTCGGTTATAATTGCCTCAATGAGCCAAACAATTGCCGTGGATATAGGCGGTACGCACATCCGTGTTGCTGCCTATGAACCCAACAGTATCAAACCGCTTGCCCATCACCGCACGAAATCCCAGGCTACCGTGCCGGGGGTTTTTGACCGCCTGGTGAAGGCGATTGAAACCATCTGGCAGGCAGATGTTTCTGCGATTGGCATTGCTTCGCCGGGTCCGCTCGACCCACATACGGGCACGATCCTCGAAACGCCGAACATCAAGGAGTGGGTGAATTTTCCTCTGGCTCCCAAGCTCTCAGAGCATTTTGGCGTGCCGGTGTATCTCGATAATGATGCCAACATGGCGGGGCTGGCTGAGTGGCAATTTGGCTCGGGCATGGGGCATCACGATCTGGTCTATCTCACTATCAGCACCGGCATTGGTGGTGGTGTCATCACTAATAATCGATTGCTTCAAGGCTTTCGCGGCATGGGCGCAGAACTTGGACACATGACCGTTTTAGCCGATGGTCCCATTTGCGGGTGTGGGCAACGTGGTCACATCGAAGCCATCTCATCGGGGACTGCCATTGCACGTTATGTGCAGGAACAAATTGACGCGGGACAAACATCCACGCTTCTTTCTTCCCCGAACCTGACTACTGTTCAAATAGCTGATGCCGCGCTGAAAGGGGATGCGCTTGCGAACTCTGCTTTTGAGCGGGCTGGCTATTATCTTGGAATCGCTGTTGCAAATTATCTGGCAATTTTTGATCCGTCCATTGTGGTGTTTGGGGGCGGCGTTTCACAAGTTGGGGACCTGTTATTCAAACCGTTTGAAGAAAGTTTACGCAAGCACGTTTTTCATCCGCATTACCTGGATGATCTAGTGATCACGAAAGCCGCACTCGGTGACGATGCGGGTTTATTGGGGGCATTAGCGTTGGTCGGAATGAAGGCAAAATGAGCGCGAAAGCATTGATCATTTTCCTGCCGCCTTCTGACTGGCTGGCAACAAAGTGGTGGACAGCGGAAAGGGCAAGCTAAAGGCTTCTCGAAACAGAATCAGTTTTCGGCTTGGTAAGAGCCGCGCATTGTCCATTTAATGGATGAAGCGAAACGTTTTGTTTATCCGTAGAGCCAAACAGCTTGCTGTTTGATTCCAGAGTTTCAAAGGAGTTCTCATGAATAAGTTAAATGTGCCTGGTCCTAACGCCCAGGCTATGATCGCACGCGACAAGAAAGTTGTCTCATCGTCCTATCCGCGCGGCTATCCGTTTGTGATGGATCACGGCAAAGGTGTGGAAGTGTGGGATGTGGATGGGAATCGCTTTATCGATATGATGGCAGGCATCGCCGTGCTTTCCACGGGACATTCACACCCGCAGGTTGTGAAGGCTGTGCAGAATGCTGCTGAAAAGTTTTTACACATCTCGTCAGATTTTTATCACGATGGCTGGGTGCGCTTGAGCGAGAAGTTGGATGAGATCGCGCCGTTCGAAGAAAGCGCGAAAACATTTTTAACAAACTCGGGCACCGAAGCGGTTGAGACCGCGATCAAGCTGGCAAAGTATCATACCAAGCGCAGTAACTTCATTGGTTTCACGGGCGCGTTTCATGGACGCACGATGGGTTCTGTGGCTTTCACTGCCAGCAAGCCGAAATATCACAGTGGCTTTTATCCATTGATGCCGGGCGTGACGCATGTGCCATTTCCGTATGAGTATCGCCCTGTGTTGGAACGTAGGACCGGTGAAGATTATGGTGAGACGGTGGTACGTTATTTGGAAGAGGAAGTGTTTGGACACAACGTGCCCGGTGATGAAGTGGCTGCGGTTTTGGTGGAACCGATCCAGGGCGAAGGCGGATATGTTGTGCCGCCTGCTGGTTTCTTCCCGGCGTTGCGCAAGTTGTGTGATAAGTATGGCATCCTGTTGATCGCGGATGAGGTGCAGAGCGGTATGGGGCGCACGGGTAAGTGGTGGGCAATTGAACACTTTGGCGTTGAGCCCGATATGATCACTTCGGCAAAAGGCATTGCCTCTGGTTTGCCGTTAGGCGCCTGTATTGCGCGCGAGTCGGTGATGACTTGGCCCAAGGGTGCGCATGGTAACACGTACGGCGGGAATCCCATTTCGTGTGCGGCGTCTCTCGCGACGATTGATCTGCTCGAAGAATCTTATCTTGCAAATGCGGCAGAAGTTGGTCAGTACGCCTTGGATGCGCTCCAGGAGATTCAAGTGCGGCATCCGTCCATTGGCGATGTGCGCGGCAAAGGACTCATGATCGGTGTGGAATTTGTGAAGGATAAGAAAACCAAGGAACCCAATGAAGAGATCCGCAACATGATCGAAGATGTTGGATTTGAACATGGCTTGTTGTTGCTCGGTTGTGGCAAATCCACAATTCGCCTTGCGCCGCCACTGTGCATTACCAAAAGTGAAATGGACGAAGCGCTTGAGATCTTTGAAGAAACCATTTCAATGGGTGAGAAGAAGCAAGGGTTGAAATAACCTTATTGCTATAGCTTAAATCAAAACGCCCCGGCAAATTTTGTCGGGGCGTTTTGATTCTGTTTTGTTACTTGTCGGGTTCCACTTTTACCAACACAGCCCGAACTGCTGTGCGATATAGGTAGCTGTTGGTGGATTCGTTATATGACTTACAAGTGATCAGTGTTAACCATGGATAGTCTTCATGTTTCAGAATGGATAGGTTGTTGGGTTTCACAAGTTTGTTTTGACGCACTTCAAAGATATAGCGTTGTCCACCGAGATGGATGATGATCTGGTCGCCATAGTGCAGTTGGTCCAGCTTTGCGAACGGTCCAGGTGTTCCATCCGCAAGGTAGGCGTGCGCCGTGAGGGCGGAGTTCCCTGCGTGAGTGGGGAAGGCTGTGCCTTCCAACCAACCGGATTGGTTTGCGAGCCAGGTGAGGTCCCAGCCGCTCGCGATGGATGGCACACCCGCAATGGTGGTCTTAATTTTAAGTGCTGGGATTTCCATCCACAACTCGCCCAGGTCTGCGTAGGTCAGGTCACGCGGCTGAGCGGGTAATACGGTAACTACCCCGGGCGCGAAACCAGTTAAGGGTAATACGGGCGTTGAGATCGTTGCCTCAGAAGCCTTACGATAGTCGTTGACTGTCTGGCTGGGCGGGTCGTAGCGGCGCTCTGTGGAATAAATATTGTGGCTTGATAGTGGCTGTAGGATCGGTTGTGGGTCAATTTGAATACTGGACCATTGCACGAAGGCAGAGTTGATCACCGGGCTGGGTCCGATGAATTGAGCCTGGAATGTAATCGTTGCAGATTCGCCAAGCGGGAATCTGGTCCAGAATACATCAATGGTATTAGATGTTGTGGTCACAGTTGCAGTGGGCAAGCCGGATGTCCCAGTTACGCTTACAGAAGCCGGATCCAGTAACAAGCCGGTTGGGATCGAATCGGTTACGAGAACATCATAAGCCGGGGCTGCACTATTGCTGGTATGGTCGATCTGGATGGAGAAAGTCACTATCGAACCCAGCGCGGTAACGTTGGGATTCGCGGATTTCAAAATGTCGAGATCAGGCTCAATGATATTGACGCCCGTTGCGGAACCAGAGAGCGAGCCGCCTTCCCAACTCCAGGTGACTGCGTTGTTTATGCCAGTTACGCCGTTTTTGTTGTCAGCAATATCCAGAACAACCACTTGATAGTTCACGATCAATGATTGGGTTGAACCGCTGGTATTCTGGACCTGACCAAAAGTAAATGTAATGTGGCGACCCGCATCCTCGCTGGCAGGGTTGGTGTCCGTGATCGGCTCATTTTCAACGGTGAGCGCTGAAGCCGTTGTGCAGGGGTTTTGTGTAAGCACAAGGGTGCCGGAGGAGATGGGGGTGGTTGGGTCGCAGCCTACAAAGGCAAGTCCATGGTCGAGTATGTCCACTGCTTTCAGGTTATTAATTGTACCTACCGGAATATCAATGCGGATGCTATAGGTGAGGATTTCACCGATCAACACTTTGGGTGTTGCGGAGTCCACCTGGTTGGTGTTGGTCAGAGATTTGATGTTTGCGTTGGCAAGCTGATCTGTATCTGTGCCTTGCGATTTAATGGGGGTGCCGCCGGTCTTTGAACCATCATCCTGAACGTCGACAATGTTCGCGAATGAAGTGATGCTTCCCAGGCTTGCAAGACTTGCCACTTTTAGTTGAACGGTGAACGATGTAGATGCGCCCGAGAGCAAGTCGAAGGCGGGCCAGGTAATCTTTCCGCTTGCGAAAGTTCCACCGCCGCTCGCGGATACGAATGACATGCCCGCGGGGATCGTATCGACCAACACGATGCCGGTTAGATCCGCAGCGCCAGTGTTCGAGACGGTGATCGTATAGGTGGTGGTGAAATCTGGAGCGACGATGGTAATTCCATCATCTTTTGTTACGGTCAGCAAAGCGGGTTTATCTGTATCGTTGGCGGTGTTATCGGGCGGGGTCAGATCGGTCAGACCCGTGGGAGGTGTAATGGTGACAGAGTTGGTTAAGTCGCCGGATGCGGTGGGCGCCACCTGGGCAGTGACGTTGTAAGTCACGCTGGCAAGCTGGGGTAGATCGAGCGAATCGGAGAATGCCACTGAGTTGCTTGCGGCTCCGGTGCAATTATAGGCAGCAGGTGTACCAGCGGCGCAAGTCCATGTCCAGGATGCGATCTGGGCAGGCAGGGCATCGTCAATCGTCATGCCGTTGGCATCAGCGGGACCGTTGTTGGTAATGGTGACAACATAGTTCAATGTTCCGCCAGCGATATAGAACGCCTGGTTATCCGTTTTCGTCACGGACAAATCTATTTGAGGTCCGTTGTAAATGCCCAGGTCAACGCGGAATTCGGTGGTCAAGCCTGTGGCGTTATCGAAGGACTCTTCAGCGGCGGGGGTCAACGTTACAGGCAAAGTTTGAATATAACCACCGAGACCAAGCAATCCATTTGTTTCAGAGCCGTTGTCGTCTGAGTTCGTTGTGTTTGTATCAGCGTCAGGAGCGGGTTCGTAGGTGCCGCCTCCAGTGCTGGAACGGTAATCGCGTAGGATCCCGCCTGGGTTGAAGTTAGAGGCGGGAAGTCGAACGAGGTAGTCGCCTGTGGGTTGTCCATTGAAGGTGTAGGTGCCGGTTCCATTGGTGGTGGTTGTCGCTAGAACGGTGCTGCCATCTGCTGAGAGCAATTGAACTGTCACGCCAGAAATGCCGACTTCCGTTCCATCCAACAAACCACTATTATCCAGATCACTCCAAACCACATCACCGAGACGAATGGTATAGAAGCCAAAGTCCACGGTCATGTTGGCTTGCGTATCAGGCTGCCCTTGATTGCCGCCGTCAAGATCAGATTCGTTGATCGGTTCAGATGTCGTGGCGGGACCAAGCGTGATTATTGAAGATGTCACCGCGCCACTTAAAGCACCGCTGGTTTGAAGTGTGCCGTTGTCATCTGAGTCGGTATCGCTGTTGGCGGTTGCGGCAGTTGTTTCAATGAGCGCACCGGTTGTTGTGCGAGATGTAGCTGACGACCAGTAGTTACTGAGAACGCCGCTAAAGTTGCTGGCGGCAACGGATACCACGTAATCACCTGTTTGGAGATTATTGAAAAGATAATATCCGCCATTGGCAGTGGTCTGTGTGCTTAATATTGTGGTCAGATCGCTGGCTGCGTACAAGTTGACGGTGACGCCATCAATGCCAACTTCGGTGCCATTGATGGTACTGCTGTTATCCGTATCAAACCATACGCGGTTACCAAGCGAGAACACCGGGATGAAGCCAAAGTCGATCGTCAGATTGCTATTGGCGTCTATTTCTTCCCAGCGACCGCGCGAAGCTGGACCATCCCAACCGGTTGGATTAAAGGCGAGATCGTTAGGGGCTCCAGGATCGGCCTGCCCGCTCAATTCGATTTCGCCGGTTGGTTCGGCGTTGTGAACAAGCGCAATGGTGCTGCTCAAAATCCCAGTTGTGGCTGGAGTATTGGAATTGATGCCGTTATCGTCACGGTCAGTATTGGGAAGATAAGGATTGCCAGCCACACCAGCGTTTTCCGTACCAGTGGGGGTGCTGGAGTTGTGCCCTAGAAGCGCTCCAGCTGCTGTTGGCAATGGTCCGCCGCCATCGGGGTCGAAGCTGGCGGTAAAGTTGCCAGAAGGAATCAAGACAACATAGGAGCCTTCAGCCAGGTTGTCGAAGAGATAATATCCGTTGGCATCGGTAACATCGAAACCGACCAAGCCGCCAACATCGGGAATACCATTGGCATCTGCATCACGATACAGTTCAACGCGTACATTGGCGATGGCGACTTCGGTGCCATCCATGATGCCGTTGTTGTGTACTCCGCCACCGGCGCCGTTATCCAGGAAGACGCGGTTGCCGAGACTCATTGGGATGACGAAACCGAAGTCAATCGTCAAATCACTGTTGGCATCCGTTTCGCCAAAGCGCCCGCGCGATTGCGGTCCATCGCCTGCGGTTGGATTAAAGCCCAGCGTGGCATTCGTATCGCCGCTGCCAACTTCACCAGTTGGTGCATTGACGGGCGTGGTTGTCAGGTTGATGCGAGTTGAAAGGATGCCATGCGGTGAAGCCACTGGGTCGGCACGCAATAAACGATCGACGCCGTTGTCGCGATCATCTGTGTTGTTGGTTGCATTATCCACGCTGCCAGTGCTGCTGTTGTAGCCATCCAACAAACCGCCGGGGACAAAGTTAGAACGGTCTACGCCAACGATATAGATGTTGGGCGGAAGATTGTCGAATAAATAGTAGCCATTGGCATCTGTAGTATCGAAGGCGATCCAATCGTCGGTGCGGTCACCAAGCACGCCAAGGTCATCGGGTTGATTGTCAGCATTGACATCTAAATACAAACTGACGCGTGTCCCGGTGGGAACGGGAGGTTCTCCACCATTCACTTGTCCATTGTTGTTTGTATCGATCCACAGGCGATTGCCGATGCTGCGCGGTGGGCGGATGAAACCAAAGTCTATGGTGAGGTTGCTATCGCCATCGGCCTGCCCGAACAAGCCGCGGTTTTGTGGGCCGTATGTGCCGCTGTTATTTATATCTGTTTCATTTGCAGGGGTAAGCGGCTCGGTGTTGTACGCCATGGTAATTTGCGGACTGGTGATACCGGTTGTGGCAGGCGTGGCGCTATCGATGCCATTGTCGTTCATGTCCGTGGCGTTATCTGCGGGAGGCGTTGAGTCGGTGCTGCTGAGGAAGTTCACCAGTGCGCCGCCACCTGTGAAGTTCGAGACGGGGATGCGTACAAAGTAGTCGGTACCGGGTTGCATACGGTCAAATAGGTAGTAACCAGTTGCATCGGTAGTCGTGAAGCGGACAAAGGTGTCGGGTGTTCCGCCGGTAACCTGGAGTCCAGGCGTTCCATTGGTGTCGCGCCAAAGTTCAACACGGACTCCATTGACGCCTGCTTCGGTGCCATCTTGTATGCCATTGTTGTAGCCGACGCGGAAGGGTGTTGTCCCTGCGCCTTCATCGATCCAAACGCGGTTACCCAAACTCATCGGTGGTATGAAGCCGAAGTCGATCGTCAAGTTGCTGGATGCATCCGTTTCGCCGAAGCGACCGAGCGACCCCGGACCATCCCAACCAGTTGGGTTGTAGCCCGCATTCGCAGGTGCACCCGGGTCGGTTTGACCGCTGAGATGGGTTTCACCTAAAGTCTCAGGAACGCCTCGGGTTAAAACAACCACGCCGCTGAAGACACCGTTGACTTCAGGGGTGTTGGTATTAATTCCATTGTCATCACTATCCATATTCGGGATATTTGTGTTGCCCGGCACGCCAACGTTTTCTGAACCGGTTGGCTGACTGCTATACCAACCTGCCAACGGCTGACCTGCAGCGAATTGGGTGGCTGGGATCTCAACATAATAAAGACCCGGGTCAAGGTTATCAAATAGATAGAAGCCGTTGGCGTCCGTAGTATCGGTACGGATCAACTCAGCAGCTTCAGGAGTGCCGTTGGCATTCCCGTCACGATATAGGCGTACCAATACCGCAACAACCGGTGGTTCGGTCGATTGCCGAATTCCATCATTGCGCTGGGCGAAATTAAAGACGCCCGGAGCGGTTTGCCCGTTATCGTACCAAACGTGATTGCCGATGCTGAATGGAATATCGGTCCCACCAAAGAAGCCAAAGTCAATGGTGAGATCGCTATTATTATCGCGTTCGCCGTTAACACCGCGACGTTGACCAGGTAACCCATCACGGTTATTTGCTGAAAGATCAGCCTCAGTGACAGGCTCAGTGGTGGGTTGTAAAACGAACGGAGCGCTTAGAACCTGCAACCCAGGCGACGCCGGATCAATACCATCATCAGCGCTATCAACTACGTTCGCAGGTGGATTGGTATAGGTTGTTGATGGAGGAATGCCCGTGCTGCTCCGCAAACTCTCCAGCGGTTGCCCTGCATTGAAATTGCTGGCTGGGATACCGATAATATACCGGTTGTTATTCGGGGTCGCTGAATCGTACGGAATATTGCTGAAGAGATAGTATCCGCCGGTATCGGTTAGGGTGGTGGCAATGGCGGCGCCATCTGGAATTCCGTTATTATCTGTATCGCGGTAGAGGTTAACTGTAACGCCAGGAATACCGGGATTGGTATCGTCTGGCGCGTTGATCGTTCCGCTGTTATCGGCATCACGCCAAACTCGATTGCCAACGCTCATGCGTTCAGGAACAGTAATGCCGACCTTGCGCGGTTCAGAAGCCAACAAGTCTTGAATATCGACACCGGCGCTTGGATCCTTGTCATAGGAACCGACATGTGAAAATGAGTTCCAGGCAATTTCGTGCGACAGCGCATCGTTAGGATCAAACCCAGCCGGAGCGGCATCCAAAGGAATATACATGGGGACGCCAAAACGCACCTCTGATGAAGTAGAGGCTGGGGCGATCGATGAGCCCGCGTTCAAACGAATACGATATGACAGCGCTGAAGCTGACCAGGTTGTGGTCCAGGTGTTGTTACAACTTCCTGGCACGCTTGCGCCGATCGGTTGATTGAAAACTTCAGGGCGGCAGGGATTGCTGGTGTTGTTGTATTCAATGGTGAAGTCTGCGCTGGATAATCCGGCAGGTCCGCTTAGAAACTCAACTGGACCACGCATGACTGGTCGGAATTCAGAGGAACGAGGTGTGCCAGAAAGCGTTCCGCCTGAACCTCTATCCCCAACATAAGGGAGAATATCATACAGTACGTAATTCAACATCGGTACATTGCCGTCATTGAAAATTCGCACGTTGTATTCAAAATCATCCAGGGTGGTACTTGCTGGAGGAGGCACCAATTGTCCGGGACTTAATGCGCCCTCGGGAAATGCCTGCGAAATACATGGGTAGCGTGTAAAGGGATTTGTGCCACCACCCGCGAGACCGGTCGTGCCGCCATTTGGACAAACACCGCTAGGGAGGAAGGTTGTCGCATCAACCACTTGAATGTTGGCTGCATCCGTGCTGCGAATCCACTTTTCTCCGCGTAATGCTGCGGAACGCTCCACAACATAGGTGTCTGGGATTTGACAAGCCGGGTCTGTGGGATCGCTGTCGTTGTCTACATCACCATTGGCAGAATCTTGCACCTGCGTGCCGTTTTCACACAAGGCATCCACTGAATCAGTGACGGTGTATAAATTATTGGTATATGTGCCGGGTGCCTGACCGCGGGGTACACGGGCGAAAAATTCCACCGTTAGGAAACGACTTCCCAAAGGCAATGGGTTGATGGTTAGACCGGTAAACTCCCATTTGAGTTGGTTCCCTGCTTGTGAAAAAGTTGGTTGTGTGGCTAGGTCAACTCCATCCAATTGGGCGGTACCATTGCGCACAAAGACAAAATCTGCTGTCGGGGGCATGGTATCTAAAATGGTGGGGTCAATGAGCGGGGCGGATGAACGTTCCGTCACCTCCACGGTAAGGGTGTATTTCAATGTGTCGCCTGGCAAAATCGAGCCATCAGCCACAAATGAGTTAATAGTGGGGTCGCTCAGATCGTCCCAACTAGTACCGGGGGTTTCATTTTTGGAAGTGCGCAAACTGACAAAGTTTCCCTGCACTGTCATTGGCTCATTGGCGCAAGGATCGGTCACTACCGCGTTTGCGCTATTGCGACGACTAACCGATAGACAGTTGGTGTAGGTTGTCCCTGCCAAGGCTATCGGCATTGGCGCATTGGACGGAGCATCGGCTGTTGTGGCAACTGCGCGCGGAGTAACGCGGATCTCAGGACGCGTTGAGAATGACCATGTGTAAGGCAGTCCGGCTTGAGTGTATGTAAAGGGTGCGACACCATCAGGATCGTATTCAAAGCGCCAACGTACATTGGTGATATTGGCTGCGGGGGCTGCATAGGTTGCATTGGTGTTGTAGCTGATCGGTTGACCCGGAAATGCTGTGTAGCTACTTCCGTTATTGGTTGAGTATTCAACGTACGCTCGTACATAGTCGAATGCCGCAGACCACTCGCCGCTGGTGACGCCAGTCACCTGTAACTGGGGTGGCAGATTATCGATCAGCATCAATTCATTGGACGGGAAGTTCGTTCCATTGGTGTTGAGGTTAAGAATAAAACGTCCCGTGCCGGTAAAGCCAACGGGATCACCGAGATCACTTTTGCTGTAGGTAGGCACTTCAGCGATCGGGTCGATGAGATGGGTCTTGCCGCCGAGAACACTAATGCAGGGTGTGGTACAAGTCCCGGTTGACGGGATGTAATCGGCTGTGGAATTGGCTGTGTTGGTGACACTATTGCCCACAATAAAAGTAGGCGAATTGTAGCGAATGGTCACAGTGCGTGAAACGCAATTTGGCGGATAAATGGGCCCAGCAATCACCGGCCAGGTGACAACCCCTGCTGCTTCAGTACCGCCATTACTTGCAGAAACAAAGGTGGCTCCGGTTGGCAGAGTGTCGGTGATCGTGATGTTACGCAGAGGTGCATTCCCCTGACCGGGTGGAGGGGGTGTTGGGCAAAGTTGAATTTGATAGGTAACATCCGTGTCAATCGTGGGATTGATACTTGGTCTGATCAAGGTTTTGGTCATGCTCCAGCTGGGTGTCACTGTGCCGACATTAATATCTGGCGCAGGCGCAGGTGTAGCATTTATCCAAGTGGTTGGTCCCGGTGGGTCAATACGTCCGTTAACCGTATTTTGAATAACATCAGGCAGTGGTCGCAGGTCATAATTCACTTGAACAGCAATAACCGCATCATATTGCGAGCCATCAAGCAGGTTGTTGTCATCTTTCGTGATCGTAATGGTACGAGTTCCAGCGTTATAACTAATGCTGAAGCCAGCTGGTACTGACGATGCCGGGGGCGGCTGGTAGATCAAACCCGGATCAAGCACATCTGTGATCTCCATTTGACCGCAGGGTCCGGTTAAGCTACTGCATTCGAAACGAATGCGATAACGGACGATATCGCCCACCTGGGCTGTAGTCACGCCGCCTTCGATCGTTTTGGTTAGAATCAACTGTTCCCCCGCAGCCAACACACTTGAGACAGGTACTTGCGCCGCCAATATTACAAGTAGAAGCAGGATGGTGATCTGTTGCGGTAGTTTTGATAGTATATTTTTTCTGGCTGTTGCCAAAATATTCCACATAGCATACTCCTACAAAAACAATAATAACAACCCCATTCTTTATCATCATTTTACAGCGCAAGATAAGATGCCGCAATACTTTGGACATAATCGTCCATAAACTCTGACAGATTTGTTTGCCCTATGTGCCTGCCGATTCCTATATTGGGCTGCTGGCATAAGTGAGCTGCTACTAGATCGTACAAATGCCTTTGAACCAAGGTTTTACACCCCATCTTTCTCTGCGATCTTGGCGGCGCAAACCCCAATCAAAAAGCTGCCCTTTGATGGAGCAGCCTTTTGATTGGGGTTTTGTGTGGCTATTTGCCGTCAGTCACTTTTACGAGCACAGCGCGAACGATGAAACGATTCTTATAAGTGTCAGTCTTTTCGTCATAATTCATACAAGTCACCAGTGTCAGCCAGGGTCTTTCTTCGTGCTTCATGATCGACTTGTCGTTCGGCGCAACGACCTTGTAAGTGCGCAGTTCAAAAATATATTTCTGGCCATAAGCATGCACAATGATCTGGTCGCCGTACTTGAGCTCATGCAATTTTGCGAAAGGACCTGGTTTACCGTTGGATAAATAGACGTGACTCGTAAGCACGCTGTTTCCGTTCCAGGATGGGAACGCGCTTCCTTCCAACCATCCAGCCTGATTCCCCAACCAAGCCACATTCCATGCTCCATCTTTGCGCGGGACGCCCACGATAGGGATGTTCACCGACAGCGCTGGAATCTCCAGCGTGATGGCGGTATCAGTATATGCTGCACGTGGAGAAAGGCTTATATCCGTAGTTACATTAGGCGCAAAGCCAGTTACTGGAATGAGAAAGCCACTGGCAGCCGAAACCGACGCAGGTGTGGGTGGTGTTGGTGGGTTAGGTGGATCAGCATCGTCCGGTGGCGTGAGAACCAGCGCATCATTGGTGCCATATACGTTGACTGGATCGCCCGGGTCGTAATCCCGTTCGGTGGAAAATTGATTGGGGGTGTAGGCTCGCGGAGCGCTCAAATCGCCAGGCATGCTGGTCCATGCTACTGTGCCGATGTTGGTCACATTGCTGTTCGCAGACAGGTTTGCATTCCCAGTAACACGGAAGCGAACTTGCCCAACGCCGCCGCCCAGCGTGAAGATATCCCATTCTGCATGAACAACCCGTGTGACAGGATTGTAGAAACAATCGGCTATAGCCGGGTCTTGGGCGCCTGTTGTGCAGTCTAGTGAACCGTTCACGAAATCCAAAGCAGTTGGCAGGGCATCTTCCACGACAACATCCAGGGCGTCTGTGTGGCTATTTTGTGTGTGTTGGATCGTTAGTGTGAATGTCACTTCAGAACCGAGCTCAATGGTGGATACATTTGATGTTTTGTCTATCGAAAGGTCTGGTTCAACGATCTGAACTGTAGTAGATACCGGATTGAGCGGAATATTATTCCAGATCAATTGCGCCGAGTTGTTCAGGTTTAAGCCATCCTGGTTTTGATTGTTATTTAATACGATGGCACGGTATAAGATAGTTAGGGTCTGGTCCTGGGTATTGGTATTGGTAACCGTGCCGAAATTGAACGTTACGCGACGATCTACATCTATAGGGTCGACACTTGCCAATGGGAACGGACTTACAACTGCATCTGTACAAACGTTAGCGAAGCCGGTTTGCAAGGTAGTCGTCAGATTGGGAGCGTTGACGCTCACGCAATCCACATAAGCAAGCCCGCGGTCTAGGGTATCAACAATCGTCAGGTTTGGATAAACACCTTGGGGAATGGCAAATGTGATCTGGTAGGTGAGGGTTTCGCCAATTGCGACATCAGTCCCAGCAGTAAAAATACTATCCGTAGCTGCAAGCGATTTGGTAAGTCCGCTAGGAATGGGCGTAAAAGTCACTATGGCATCGTCGTTATCATTTACTACATTGTTGTTGGCATCTACTGCGTTGGCAGTGAAAATGTTGATGTGAGGTGTGTTAGCCAAGCCGCTTAAGGTGGTGGTGAAATCAAAGGTGCAGGATGCGTTGGGAATCAAGAGAGTGCCGACCTGGCAATCTGCATCCCCGGTCATGGTCCCGAAACGATCGTCAGTTAGGCTGGTGATATTAACATTAATAGGCCCGATGTTAGTCACCGTGTATGTGAAGGTTACTGAGCCGCCCGTTTCCGGTACAGAAGTTGGAAACGCAACTTTGCTCACAGATATTTGCGGGGTTTGGGCGGGGAGTAGGTCTGTCACTGAATCGTAGAGTGGATCGGGTTGTTCATCGCTGGTTACACTGACAAGGTTAACTACGTTCGTTTGACCAACCGGAACGGGGTTATCCACAAGAACTTGATAGGATACAGTCATTGTTGCACCAGGGGCAAGGTCAAAGCTGTCAGATGATGCGGTGAGTGTCGCAGGCGTACCAGATGCAAGGTCTGGGTTTGAAGCGGCGGGAATGTTGTCCTTGATCGTTGGCAGGTAACAGGTGATCAGGATGTTGTCAAAAAAGATTTGATCTGCTGCTCCCAGAGTGGCTGAACTTAATAATTGGATGCGGGTTTGGGCGCTGATCCAATTGGTGATGTCCACGTTGTAGGATTGATAAAGCGCATCGTTGTTGGGTCCTGCAAAATCTGTAAGCGTGTCAGTCAGGGTGCCAGATGCGCCAATGCTTAAGCGAACGAGATCGGTGGCTGTATCAAGGGCGTTACGGCGATAAGAAAGACTTAATGTGGCAGTGGTGCAGGCTGAAAGATCAACCTGACGTGAGATACCCTCGCCGCCATTGTTGCTGTTTTGAATACGGAGTTGATAATTGCTGATGTTGTTCAAGATTTGAACGTCACCAGCGCCTGCGCCGTCTGCTTCGCCAACCTCGGTCCAGTTATCAAACCATGATGGGTCAGTTGCACCATTGCTATCTTGATCCCCTGTAAACGCAATTGCGTTAAATGCATCACCAACTGTCTCGCTTACAAAGCCTGTGACAACAGTGCTTTGGGTTGTATAGGTTGTGCCAACTGGCAGAGGGTCTGTAACCACAATATTATTGTGTGGGACTGCGCCATTATTCGTGATGCCGACGGTATATGTGATCGGGTCGCCAGGATTGACCGTTCCGCCGGTGTTTGACACTTTGTCAATGACAAGGTCTGAAACGAATACATTGGCTATATCTGTTGCAGAGAATGTCTCGGTTCCATTGGTGCCGGTGGCAGTAGCTTCATTGACGAAAACATCAGAGGTTGGGACGCTGGTGGTGATGCCCTGGAATTTGATGGTCAGGGTCTCGTTGCTGTTCATATCGAGAGGTCCAACCGGGAAATTGCTCCAGGTTAAATTCTGTCCGGCAATAGTGGGGTCGGCAGAAGCGCCGCTGATGGTGGTGCCGTTGGGTAACGTGATAACGGAACTGCCAGCGACATAGCCCCAGCCTGGTGGCAGGGTATCTAGAATGCTTACATCCTGTAAACCGACTGCTTGTGTCTTGGTGACCAATGTAAATGTTGAAGTTTGTCCGACAGCCAAGGCGATCACAGATGGGTCCGCTGATTTATCCAGGGTGAGGACGACATCGATCCATGTTTCATTGAGCGGCAGGATGCTATAACCTGCATCGATATATGGATTCTCTGTGCCTGCGGGATTTGCGTCTTCACCCCACACAACCACGATTGGATTTGTTGCCCAAATATGCATGCCGGTATTATCGTTATCCGGATCAAAAATTCTTTGCATTTGGATTCGGTCGAGTGTATACGTGGCGTCAACAACTCCATCGTTTGGACTGTAATCTACAAATATGATTGTGTTATCGACGATCGGTGTCACGAAGACTGGTGAGCCGTTGTCGGATAGGTCTGTGGTGCCGGGTGCCCAGCTGATGTAATATTCACGTGTCAGGGTGGTAGTTGGAATGAACGTGAAGCCATAGTTATAGTCTGCGTTTTCAGTGTTGGCAGAGCCGATCGCCCAGAAATGGGTAACGCCGTCACTCGCTGCTAAATAGAGTGCCGAATCGGCTGGCACAAAACGACCGACCAGGGCTTGATAGCTGCGTGTTGCGCCAGCGGGTAGAACGAATGATCCTGATCCGAGATTATCTTGATAATTAATGGACAACGGCGAAGCGGTGGGGTTGTAAATAAAGACATCCGTATTACTGCCTCCACCAAAGCTGGGCACGGGACCATAATATTCGAATTCCCAAAGTGTGCTGGGAACTGCTGTATAACTGCGGCTGTCAGAGTTAAGGCCTGCATTCGGTTGGCCGGCAATAAATTGCACCTGTAATGGCGCAGAGCCTGTAACGGTTGTGCCGGCGTTAACGTGAAAAAGCTGTGTTGTCTCCCCACGGTCCAGGGTCACGTTTAACTCCACACCGGCTGTTGCGGGGTTATCGATTTGGATGTTGGTATTATCCTGGGTGGCTTGTGCGATGACAAACACCTGGTTGAAGTCTGTATAATTGAGGGGAGCGCCTGAAAGATCTTCGCCAACCGGGATGGTGTAATTGGACTGATATGGTTTGACTGGATAAACTTCCCAGGCATTGGCAAAAACGGTGCCAGCCACCTCTGGCCAGAACGCCTCGGCAACGGTAACCGCCCCGCCTGCCACATAGATCCTGTCACGACCATCATAACAAGCAGTGGATGCGCCGTTTTCGTTCGTGCTTGTGCAGGTATTGGACGCAATACGCGGAACTAAGATATTTGTAGACTCAAAGGTGAGCACATCCCCTTTATTCACAACATAGGTTTCATCGATTCCCGTGCTGCCCGTGCCATATCCATTTTCCCAATGATCGTAATACACAGTAACACTATCTGTGGAAACTGAAACAGTGACTACGTTGTGCATGCGGTTACAGGGAGCAACTGTACAAGTTCCGCCGCCACCCAGGGCATTACCAAGATCGGGATCGTTATCAATATCCTTTAATATCTGAAAGAGCTGGTCTGTACTTCCAGGAAGATAATATTCTGAATATCCTGCTGGTGCAGCCTGCGCTGTGAGCGGCGCGGACATGACGGACACCAGTATTGCAAACAATAAAAGAATTCGTCCAGTGGTTTGAATTCGGCTGTTCATTTGAGACTGTCCTTTGTGAAATTCACACATGACAAAAGCATGGGCAAATCAAAAGCTTGCGACTTTGCATTTTTGAAAGGATTGTAGTATTGCCAGGTAGATTTGTCAACGAAAACGGGTTTATCCATATCCGCCTCTCGTTCCATTGCCGAAAAATCTCTTATATTTTGCCAACGTGCCGGTGATAAAATCCTTCCATGCTCCCAGATTTCCGTGTTCGCCAACGTGATTACCTCCTCGAAATATCCCGTGCCCTCACGCAGGAACTTGACCGTGAGAAATTGCTGGCCCGCATTTTGCGGATCGCCATTGAAATGCTGGCAGGGCAAGCGGGACTCATCGCGCTCAAAGAACGGGACGGCTGGCGCGTCTCTGCCGCCCATGGAATTGCTCCGGCTTTCTTGAGCTATTTGACTCCGCTGTTGGCGGATGAAAACGTGCGCGAGTTGGATGTCACTGAACTCAACCGCATGTTGAAAGAGTTGACCTACACCGCCAGTATGGGACTCCTCAACGGCACAGCTCTGCCTCTCGCCACACATGGGCAGGTCATTGGGGTTATCTTCATTTTTCGAAACTATCCCGATATGTTCACCCCGAACGATCGCGTGCTCTTACAATCCTTTGCCGATCAAGCCGCCATTGCGGTATATAACGCCCAACTTTATGGACAAGTCTCCTACGAAAAACAGCGCCTCGATGCGTTGCTCGATTCAGCCGCAGATGGCATCCTCATCCTCAACGCGGACTTGACCATCGAGCGTGTCAACGATGCCTTTGAACGTTTTTACGGCAAGACCCATGATGAACTTGCCAATTTGCCGCATGATGAAATTATTCGCTGGGCAGTCGAGCCTCAGGGAGCTACCTTGAAAGAGGCGATCACGAATGGCTGGCCCCTTACCCCCAACGCAACATTATATGTAGAAGGCGACCTGCAACGAGACTTGCCATCACCGCTGCCGGTGGGTGTGACGTATGCACCGTTGCTTTCCCCTGAGGGCAAACTTCGTAATATCATTGTGAGTGTGCGGGATATTACGCATTTCAGAACTGCGGACGAGATCAAAGCAACCTTCATTTCGATCGTGAGTCACGAACTGCGTACGCCTGTGGCTTTGATCAAAGGCTATGCTTCGACATTACGACGCGATGATGCGAAATGGGATAAATCCACGATCAGCGATTCGCTGGCGGTGATCGAAGAAGAAGCCGACCGCTTGAGCAAGATGATCGATGATCTGTTAGACGCTTCACGGCTGCAAGCTGGTGGGTTGAGTCTCAATCGGGCAGATGTTTCACTACCCAATCTTTCCAAACGAGTCGCTGAACGGTTTGCAGTGCAATCTAAAAAGCATACGATCGTGACGGATTTCCCTGAAAAATTTCCGATCGTGCTTGCGGATGAAACGCGTGTAGAGCAGGTGATCGTTAATCTGGTATCGAATGCGCTTAAGTATGCGCCTGAGGGCGAGATCAAGATCACGGGTACGGCGCGACCGGAGCAGGTGGTCATTTGTGTGAGTGACGAAGGTCCGGGCATTGAAGCTAAGGATCTGCCACATATCTTTGATCGGTTTTATCGCTCGACGAAAGCTGTCAAGCACACGAAAGGCGCCGGGCTGGGACTGTATCTGGCGCGCGCGATTGTCGAGGCACACGGTGGGCGAATCTGGGCAGATGCTTCGACAGGTTCGATCAAGGCTGATTCCGG
>CAZMQE010000013.1:0-8056 GCA_964568115.1 uncultured Anaerolinea sp. | reverse complement strand
TGTCAGGGTGGTAAAATTCACTCGAAAATGAAACAGCTGTTCGTGAGTCTGAAGCGAATCTAAATCCAAAAGGATGGAAGCCATGGCGAATAAAGTTCTCCCCCGCAATAAAATCGATAAAAAATCCACGTGGAATGCCGAAAGCGTTTTCCCGTCTGTTGAAGCATGGGAAAAAGAACTCAAGCAGGTGCTTGAAGATGTGGCGCAGGTCAAAAAATTTCAGGGGCGGCTGGCTGAGGGCCCCTCGGTATTGTTGGATGCGATGAACGAATTGACCAAGATCGTTGCGCGGGCACAGATCGTTTTTGTGTATGCGGGCTTCTCGTACGCCGTGGATACGACCGATCAACATGCTGCCGGTATGCGCGGCAAGGCGCAGGGGATGTACGGTCAGGTGCTTTCGGCGGTTTCATTCATCCAGCCGGAGATTCTGCAAATTGGTAAAGAGAAACTTGATCAATGGGTCAAGGAAAGCTCGAAGCTCGAAATTTATAAACATAATTTTGAAGACCTGTTCCGCAAGCAGGCACATGTGCGTTCTGCAGAAGTAGAAGAAGTGTTGGGCATGGCAAGTGACCCGTTGGGCGGCGCTTCTGCATCCACCAGCATGTTGACCAACGCAGACTTCAAATTTAAATCTGTGAAAGACAGCGCGGGCAATACTATTGAAGTTACGCAGGGAACGTTGAGCAATATTATGCACAACCCCGATCGCAAGGCGCGCCGCAATGCTTATAACGTGTACATGGATAAGTATTTGGAGCATAAGAATACGCTTGCGACCAATCTCTCTACATCCATTAAGACGAATGTGTTTAATATGCGCGTCCGCAAGCATGAGAACACCTTGGCGGCATCCCTGTTCGATCTGAATATCCCCACAGATGTTTTTTATAATTTGATCGAAACCTTCAAAAAGAATTTGCCAGTTTGGCATCGTTACTTTGCGATCCGGCGCAAGGTGTTAGGCTTGAAGAGTCTTGCCTATTATGATATGTGGGCACCCCTTACGAAGAAAAAAGTAAAAGTGCCTTATGAAAAAGGCGTGGAGATGATCTGCGATAGTTTAGCGCCGATGGGCAAGGACTATGTAGAGACTGTGCGTCGAGGCAGCCTCAAAGATCGTTGGGTGGACGTGTACCCGAATCAAGGCAAGGCTGAAGGCGCATTCTCTTGGGGTTCGCAGGGTACGCATCCTTTCATCATGATGAGCTACACCGATGAGGTGACCAGCATGAGCACACTCGCGCACGAACTTGGTCATTCGATGCATTCGTACCTCACGTGGAAGAATCAGCCCTTTGTTTACACTGACTATTCTTTGTTCGTTGCTGAAGTGGCTTCCAATTTCCATCAGGCAATGATGCGCGGTCATTTGCTTAACACGGTCAAGGATAAGAATTTCCAGATCGCGTTGATCGAAGAAGCGGTGGGCGGTAACTTTTTCCGCTACTTCTTCCAGATGCCGACGTTGGCACGCTTTGAATTGGAGACGCATCAACGCGCCGAACGGGATGAACCGTTGACCGCCGATTCAATGATCGCCCTTATGGCTGATCTGTTCGCCGAGGGATTTGGTCCCGGCTTTGACATGGATCGCGAGCGCGTCGGGATGACGTGGTCAACCTTTAGTCATCTCTTCGCAGATTATTACGTCTACTCATACGCGACGGGTATCTCCGGCGCGCACGCTCTGGCGGGACGCATCTTGCGCGGCGAACCGAATGCCGCCGAAGATTATCTCGGCTTCCTCAAATCCGGCTCATCAGACTATTCATTGAACGTGCTCAAAAAAGCGGGCGTGGATATGACTTCTCCCAAAGCAGTTGAAGAAACCTTCGCTGTGATGGAAAGTTATATTGATCGGCTGGAAAAGTTAGTAGGTTAATAAAACCATGTCGTTGCGATGGGCGATAGCCCCGAAGCAATCTCCTTCACGATGAGGGGATTGCTTCGTCGGGCTAAAGCCTCCTCGCAACGACATAAAATCTAAAATCAGAAATCGGAAACCAACGAATGCCCCAAACCCAAATTGCCTGTCCACGCTGCCGCCAGATGATCGCGGCGAATATAGAACAACTCTTTGATGTGACCCAAGATCCGCAAGCCAAACAGAGATTGCTGGGCGGTGGATCCAATATGGCGCGCTGTCCGCATTGCGGTTATCAGGGACGTCTCGCGACGCCCATTGTGTATCACGATAACGAGAAGGAATTACTGCTTACTTTCTTCCCGCCTGAACTCGGTATGCCCTTGAATGAGCAGGAGAAGATGATCGGTCCCATGATCAAGCAGATCACGGATAAGCTTCCGCCTGAGAAGCGCAAGGGTTATTTGCTCAAACCCATGCCGAACTTTACCTACGACTCCATGATCCAGGTGATTCTTGGCAAAGATGGCATTACGCCTGAAATGCTCAAGGCGCAACAGGATCGTGTCATGTTGGTGGAGAAACTCATCCAGACCAGCGCTGCGGATGTGCGTAGTGAGTTGATCAAACAAAATGCAAGCTTGTTCGATGAACAGTTCTTTGCATTGTTCAGCCGCCTTGCCCAAAGCGCCATGGCAAGCGGACAGGAACCCATTGCCAGGCAACTGGTCGATCTACAGCAACAACTGCTCGAAGAGACTGAATTCGGCAGAGGGTTGAAAGAATCTGTCGGAGAAATGGAAGCAGCTCAAAAGTCGCTGCAAGAAGCGGGGCAGGGTCTCACGCGTGAGAAGCTGCTTGAGCTGGTCATCGCATCACCCAGCGATGCACGGGTGCGGGCATATGTCAGCATGGCGCGCGGTGGTATGGATTATCAATTCTTCCAATTGCTCACTGAAAAGATCGAAAAAGCCTCTGCCGATGAAAAAGTGAGGTTGGAAGCGCTGCGCGAGAAACTGCTCGGTTTTATCGGTGAAGTGGATAAACAAATGGAAGCGCGTTATAAACAGGCACAGGAATTTGTTGAATCTCTGTTGGCGCAAGAGGATGTGGTCAAAGCTGTTCAACAAAATCTGGATGGCTTCACACAGGATGCTGTGGATATCGTCAATCAAATGCTGAAGCAGGCATCTGAAAAGAACGATTACACTCGTATGGGTAAATTGCAGAAAATGGTGGAAGTATTGCGCGAAGTTTCCACGTCACCAGAAGTGGCATTTGTGGAACAGTTGCTGGATGCGCCAGATCAGGCAGCGTTGGAAGGCATGCTCGACGCCAATAAAGAATTGATCAATGACCAATTCATGGAAGCATTGATCGGTTTGGTCGCGCAAGTGGACCAGGCATCCGAGCAGGGCAACCCTGAAGCGAAAGCACTTGGCGAAAAACTGAGTGTTGTTTATAAAACCGCATTGAAGTTTTCAATGAAAAAGAATATGGGATAAAAAATGGGTTCCGCAAGGAACCCATTTTTTTTACGGGATCCCGTAACTGATCCTGTAAATTGTGCTGTTTATATAATCGCCCACATACAATGCGCCATCTGGACCGAATAAAAGTGGCAGGGGCATAACGCCCTGAGGAAAACGTACGAACCATGAAGTAGTGCCCGTGTAGTGTCCGTTTTCCTGGGTGAGTACAACTCTTTGGATGCCGGTTTGTATGCTTGGTTTAAGCCATGAACCAAAGATCGAGACAAAGGCATTGTTGTGATATTCACTCGGGAATTGAACGCCGTTGTAAAAATCCAGACCGTCAGCAGATGAATGTGCCTCAAAATACGCTACAGCTGGAATCGTGCCATCGCAACCCGCTTGATCTTGGGCATTCCAACAATTTGGGAAACCATAGTTTCCGCCTTGAACAATTTGATTCAATTCCTCAGCAGGGGCATCCATGCCCAGGTCGTCGCGACCGTTATCCGTGGAGAATAGATCACCTGTCACCGGATGAAAAGCAATGTCGTAGGGGTTGCGTAATCCCGTGGCGTAAATCTCGCTTACACCGGTTTCAATATTGAAGCGCAGAATAGTTGCGCTTCTGGGGTTTAATTCCGAACAGGCGTCGCAAGTGGAACCCAGTCCCATGTATAACCAGCCATCAGGACCAAACTTGAGATTATCGTTTTGGTGAAGGTTGGTGGGTAGATTGTCCACTAAAACTTTTTTGGTGTCGGCTTTGCCGTCGTTGTTTGTGTCACTCAACACGGTAATGCCGCCCTGGTGAGATACGTATACATCTCCGGTGGCAGGTTGAACAGTAATGCCCAATGGAAGATAGTAGCCTGCGGCAAACGTGGTTTGCGAATCTGCGCGTCCATTCTGGTCGGCGTCGCTTAAGAGATAAATAGCGCTGTCTGTGGATGTGACGTATAGTCTGCCTTGTGAGTCAAATGCAAAAGCGGTCGGGCGATATACTTCCGCAAACTTGATAATTGAAAACCCGGGTGGAAGTTCAGCGCCATCCAATTCAATGAGCGATTTGGGAAGAGTTGGCAAAGCCGTTGGAAGATCGGTGCTTGTTGGTTGTGGGGCGGGGGTATTTGTTGAGGATTCAAATGTTGGCAATGGCGAACTTGTTGCTAGTGGAGGGGTTATCGAAACCGGCTGGCAGGCTGCGATTGTAAATAAAAAAATACCTGTAAGCCAGCAAAAGCCTTTTGTGTTCGATAACATCCGATGTCTCACCTCAATCCTTCAAATAGGTCTGTTTCCAAATTTCTCCCCCCATTCACCAAACTAAATGCCCGGAAAAAAGTCCCTTGCAAGGCGAGGACGGAAGCCGCTGCATCGGGGTGCATTTCAGCGATGGAGCCCAGGGATGGTAATTGACTCTGATGACATTGGATCGCGCGCCATGCGGTATGGCAATGTTCTGCCATTTCGACGCGGGTCGTGATCATCCAATCCTTCCAGGTGACCTGGTAGCGTTGTTGACCATCCACGATCGGGAAATCCATCTCGCTCATGAAAGGCTCGACAAGATTGATAAAGCCCTCGCCATCTACCATGTAGTAGAGTTTTGAGACGCGATGCGCGGAAAGATTTTCTGAGTCCTGATAACTTGCATCAGCGGCGCAAACGATGGCAGCGTTGGTGAATTGTCCCACGGCGATGTGGTCGGGGTGACCGTAGTTGCCATCAGGCGGAAAAGTCACCACCACTTGTGGCTGGATGCGGCGGATGTGTGTGACGATTTTGCCGATGGCTTCGGCGTGATTCGCCTGGTCTACGTCGCCGTCAATGTAATCAAGGAAGTGGAGTCCGCGCATGCCCAGTTCTTTGACGCAGTTCTCCAACTCTTGCGTGCGGATTTGACCGAGTCGCTCGAAGCCGGGGTTTGTTTCCTCGGAGCCGAACCAGCCTCTTTCTCCGCGTGAAGCGCAGACGAGATGCGTCTCGATGCCCTCGGCTGAATATTTGGCGAGCGTGCCGCCCATCCCCATGGATTCGTCGTCTGGGTGGGCGAAGATAGCGAGCAGTTTTAGAGTCATGTTTTATCCTGGTAGTGCACTACGGTTGGGCTTGCGAATATACGCGTTGAAATTCTTTGATGAATTCCTGCGCAATGGCTGCGTTGTAGATGACGAGGATGTTTTCGTCGTTACGCAATTCGGCGCTTTGCGAAAAGTTATAAGAGCCGAGCACGACGATCTTTTCGTCAATGATAAAAACTTTATGATGCATTTGCCCGTCGTTGCCGTCCATGCGGACATCGAGACCCGCCTGTAGGAACGGATCGTACTCAGTGCCTTGATTTGATTTGACCTGTTCTTCTTCCATCACGCCTTGAACGGTGAGACCTGCTTCTGCTTTTTCGCGGACGATGTCGCCGAGTTCGTTGGATGTGAACGAGAATGCCAGGAAGTAAATACTTTCCTGGGCGTTGTTCAATAACGGTGCGATGACATTGAGCACGCCATCATCGGGGGAGAAAGAGTTTTTGACGTCAACACCGTCAAGGGTCAACTCGGGGTGGGGTGTGGCGGCGCGGACGTTTTCACCAAAAAGATTATCGGTGAACATTTCTTCGAATTCGGTAGTGTAGTTCTCGGCGAGTTTTGTCGAGAGTACCCGCATCAGATTGTTGTTGTCATCGTACGTGCCTGAGTCGGTAAAGTTCATGGACCCCAGCCAGACTTCGGATTTGTCAATGACCATGAACTTATCGTGCATCAAGCCGGGTTGCTCATCGCCGACGATGGGAATACCCGCTTCGATCAATGCCTGTGGGTCGGAACGATCCATGTTTTCGCTTTCCATCACGATGCGGACAGTGACGCCGCGGTTATGAGCGTTGATCAAGGCAAAGCGCACGCTATTGAGGCTGAGACTGTAGGCTGCCACGTCGATGCTGAGCTTGGCATTGTCGATTGACTGCACCAACGGACCATCCACACCACCGGTGCCTTGTTGCGAAAGCGGATTGGTCGGGTCGGTAAAATACAGCTCAAACCATGTGCCTTTGGCTCCATATCCGACTTCAAGATCAAGTGGCGTGAGTTCGTCGCTTGGGGAAGCGGTTGCGGTGCTGTCAACTTCGGGCGTTGGGGTTGGGGTAAGGTCTGCGCACGCTGCGAGCAGCAGGCAGAAGGTCAGAGTAAAAGATAAGATGCGAGATGGTTTCATGGATTCCTTTTGTTCTTCGCACAGAGCAGAGCGAGGGGACCGTGTTTGTCGGCTCGTTCCCCTCACCGCGAAGATTATTTTTTCAACGAGGCTTCCTTCAAACGTTGACTTAATGCCTGCATAACAGCCAGGCTTACATCGGGGCGTTCGCGGATCAAGCCTTCGAAGCTTTTTTGGTCAATGCATAAGGTGCGCACATCGCCAACAGCCACAAGCGAAGCCATGCGGGGTTCGCGCCCGATGATCGACATTTCGCCAACGTAATCACCAGCTTTGCGGCGCGCGATTTCGAATTCCTGTCCGTCACGCTGCGAGCATACTTTCACTTCGCCGCTGATGAGAATGAACATCGCATCACCGACATCGCCCTCGTGCCCCAGCTCCTCACCATCGCTAAATACTTCCTCTTCGGCAAGGGCTGCCACTTGTTTGAGGTCCACCGGTGAGAAGTTCGCAAAAAGCGGCACGCGCTTGAAAAATAAAATCCGATCCATCAAAGATAAAGTAGTGAGCGTGTCCATGTTCTCTCCGTAGTGTTGCGCAAAGGCGGCACAGTCCCGAATCCATTCATCGGGGTCGTTTAAGAGGCGCGCCCAGTCGAGGTGGCGCGTGACAGGCGATGCAGTGTTGTCTTCCCATAGTTTTGTGAGCGGCTGGATGATGTCTCTGTATTTTGCGCTCATCGTATCAAGGGCTTCGATGACGTTCGCCTGGTTGGCGGCGTCACGTGATTGTAGATTTTCGATGGCGAGCTTCATCGCGTCCCGGTCACTGAGTAGACCAATCGCACGCAAGGCTTGGATGCCATAATTATGGGACTTTTCATGAAGTGACTCTTCAAGGAGCTGCAACGCTTCATTGCTACCCGACGCCTGTACACTGCGCCGAAGAGCATCATATTCGCTGGAGCGTGATACTGCCACTTGCGCAAATTCCAGGATCGGTTTGGGTGGCGGTGGTGGCAGTTGTTCAAGTGTCTGCAAGGCGCCGTCAGCGGAGGCTTCGTCGTTTAGCAAAATGATAACCGAATTTGTAACGACCGCCCCTAGGTTTCCAAGCAGGCGTGCGGCGGTATCGCGCGCGGAAATATCTTTAAGTGATGCGAGTAAATGGGGCGTAGCTGCTTGCGCGTTGATCTGCGCCAATGCTGTGATGATGCTGTTCTTAATAGCGGGTTCAAGTTGCCGGTCTTGTAATTCGTTGCTGAGAAACTCAAACGCTTCCAAGTCGCCCCATTCGCCCATGGCTTGAATGGCGTGAACGCGGTCATCGAGCTCTCCGAATACGGCTGTGTGGCGCAGATGTCCTTTGGCTTTTGCGTGGGTATTATCCACGCGCAGCAGGCAGAGCGCGGCGCAGGTGCTCACTTTTGAATCTTCATCGTCAAGCAGTGGGGTGATGAGTTTTGTCAGGGCGGGAGAGGTGGGTGATAAGGCTGTCAGCGTGGTGATGGCTTGTGAGCGCACCTCAGGCTCGGGGTCGGAGAGCGAGGCGGCGA
>CAZMQE010000012.1:28101-29255 GCA_964568115.1 uncultured Anaerolinea sp. | reverse complement strand
GAACGCCTGCTCGCCCGCCTCACCGCCTGGACTCAAGCCGTCCGCGATCCGAACGTCCGCGCCGCCTTGCTGACAACGAGTCTTACTCGTCTGCGTAAAGAAACGCCCGATCTGTTTTTAGTCCTCGTCAAAGAGTGGTTGCATCCCGCTCGTAAAAAAATGTGGTCGAATGGTATTCAAGCTTTGGTACCCTTGATTACCTCGCCCGAGTTTGATAACCTCCCCCCGATCTTCGAGATCCTGGGTCCCATTCTTAAAGCCTCGCCGGCCGCATTACAATTTGACATTCAGGAATTATTGATTGTCCTGTATAAAGAAGCCTCTGATGAAACTCTATACTTCATTCAGCAAACCCTAAACAGCACCAAAAGCGAATTACCTGCGATCGCATTACGCCGTATGTTGCCAGATCTGCCACAGGACCTTCAGGTGCATCTGCGCGAAATCCTCCGCAAAGAACTATGATCAGTTTATCGGTACAAGACCATTGATCAACTGAAAGGAGAAAAATCATGATTCTTATCAGAGGCGCCCTGGGAGCCATATTGTTATTCTTAGGGCGTGAATTGAATTTTCTATTTGCTGGTGGCTTTGCTGCCATGCTCGCTTTACGCGTCGTACCGCTACTTCCTGCCAGCTGGCCCAGCTGGGGTTACATTGCCTTTATCATTGCGATGGCAGCCATCGCCGCTGCCATTCCCGCGATCAACGAACGCGCCGGGTATGTGGTTTCTGGTTTTCTCGCTGGCGGGTTCTATCTCGCTGATTATTACGTACCTGGATTTATCGCCATTCCCATCCTGCCTTTTCTAGTCGGCGGCGCAGTTGGCGGACTCGTGATGGGCTTCCTCACTGAATGGGCATTGATGATCGTTTCAAGCTTGATCGGCTCCATCTATGTCATGGAACTCTTCACGTTTAGAGCAGACCTCAAACTTATGATAACCGGGGGGTTGTTTCTCGCAGGTGCCCTCACCCAGGTACTCACCTGGCGAGCACAAAAACATCCATCGTCCGGAAAATAGCATGGACACAAGCAGCCTGGTCTATTTGCACGGCTCAGACAGCAATAGCAACAGCGGCAAAGCGCGTCTCTTTCGCGAATGGTTTCCTGGCATGCTCACGCCCGATTTCATCGGCACCTTCGACGAGCG
>CAZMQE010000012.1:0-28001 GCA_964568115.1 uncultured Anaerolinea sp. | reverse complement strand
GCGAATGGTTTCCTGGCATGCTCACGCCCGATTTCATCGGCACCTTCGACGAGCGGATGACGCAACTGTATTCAATCCTTTCCAACAAAATAGACTGGACGCTCATCGGCTCCTCCTACGGCGGACTTATGGGCACGATATTTACATTGGAGCATGCGACTCAAGTCCGCAAACTGATCCTGCTTGCCCCGGCCTTGACTTTGGAACCGCTCGCCTCACGCGCCGACCTTCAGCCTGTTTCTGTTCCAACTCACCTCATCCACGGGACGTTAGATACAGTCGTCCCGCTTGAGCCTGTCCGCGCAGTTGCTCAAAAACTTTTCACAGGCCTTACCATTCACATCGTTGAAGATGACCATCGTTTACAAAAATCCGTGAACGAAATAGATTGGAAGACTATACTGGCATAGTTCTGGAGTCGGTCAGCAAGCTGACCGAAATCCATCAGCAAGCTGATGGATTCCAGAGGGAGACAACATGAATCAACAGATCTACTGGCACACGACCACAAACATGCCCGGTGAGGAAAACACGATCACGCCGCTCCCAGAAAAAGTGGATGTGGCAGTCATCGGCGGCGGCTACACGGGTCTCTCCGCCGCGCGGACGCTCGCCAAACGCGGGGTCAATGTAGCGGTGCTTGAAGCGGAGACCATCGGTTGGGGTGCAAGCTCCCGCAACGGCGGCATGACGTTGACCGGTCTCAAAATAGCGATGCAAACCGCTATCAAACGCTACGGACGTGATCACGCCCGCCGCCTCTTTCAATGCTCCATTGATTCGGTCAATACGGTTGAACAGATCGTCAGAGATGAAAACATTGACTGTGGCTTTGCCCGCACTGGTCACTTACTCACAGCCAGCAAGCCCGCCCATTACGAAGGCTTCAAAGGTGAAGTGGACTTCATGGCAAAGGAATTCAACCATGCCGTGCGATTGGTACCGCAAAAAGATCTACAAAGCGAGATCGGCTCGAGTATCTATTATGGCGCGTTGGTAGATGAAGTCAGCGGCGGGTTGAACCCCGCGCAATATGTCAAAGGCTTGGCGGGGGCGGCTGAAAAAGCCGGGGCGACACTCCATGCCCGGGCGCGCGTCAACAGCCTCGAGCGTAGAGGGAAGCGGTTCTTCATCCAAACCGAAAGAGGCGCGCTCCAAGCCGAATCCGTTTTGGTGGGGACATCGGGTTATACGGGGAGTGCCACAAAGAAATTGCAAAAGAAGGTGATTCCGATCGGGTCGTTCATTATCGCCACCGAAAGATTATCGGATGAGCTGGTGTATAAGCTGAGCCCCAAGCATCGCATGATCTTTGATTCAATGCATTACCTGAATTATTTCCGCTTGTGGGATAACCGTATGATCTTTGGCGGACGAGCGGCGTTCTTTCCTGAAAATAAAAACACCATCGCGCGCAGTGCCGAAATTTTGCGGCGCGAAATGATCGAGGTGTATCCGCAACTGAAAGATGTGAACGTGGAATATGTTTGGGGCGGCACGCTGGATTTTGCGTTCGATATGATGACGCATGTGGGCGAGCAGGATGGCATCTATTATTCGCTGGGCTATGCCGGACACGGTGTCGCGATGGCAACCTATTTGGGCAAGACGGTCGCGGATGCGATGATGAACGGGAACATCAAAGAGCACCCATTTGCACAATTTGATTTCCCCGGTGCCCCGCTGGGACTATACAGCGGGTATCCGTGGTTCTTGCCGTTCGCAGGCGCATGGCATAAGATCTTGGATTGGGTGGAGTGATCATTCGTCATGACTGACGAAAATTTCCGTGACGCCTTATCGGATGTGGTGTGGCGGTTTGAGGCGTATGGTCAATATGGGCGTGACCCGAAGAAGGCGGTTAAAGCCTTATCCAAACGCGCGCCCGGCTATCCCCCCGAGTTTTATCGGGAACGATTTGAACTCGACCTGCGACTTTTGAACACCACGATCACTGCGGTAAAAGAGGCGCCGAAGCACTTCAAGCCGGAAAATAAATACAGCGAGTTTTCAGATGTTGATTCGGAATTTGTGATGAAAAAATTGCGGGATGCATTTCCCGACGAGAAGGATGAATACCTGAAGAGTCATGTAGGCATGGTGATCTATTGGTATTATTTGAGGTGAATTTTTATCCAACAGACAGCCACCTACAGTGACTGTCACTTTTTTAAACAATGAGTGTTTTCACACAAAACTGATAAAATTACGACATCTCACCAAAGGAGAGACTCTGAAGCATGGATATCAATACCTTCTATGCAGTAACAGCCGCAACCTGCTTTACGCTGGTCGGCTTGTGGTGGTCGGTGGTCAAGGACCACCCCGAATGGATGAAGGACGAAGCGACAAAACGCCTGGCTGGCGGTGTATACGCTTCGTTTTTGATTCCGGCGCTGATGAGCATGGGTGCACAGGTGGGCGGCGAGGGGAATATCATTTGGAATTTGGTCTTCATCATCGCCGGTGTGGCAGGCATACGCTACACCACGCAACTGATCCAGAAAACAAAATCAGCTGCAGCAAATGGTCCTTTCAGTAAAAACCGCTGGGCGTTGCCACTTTTGTATGGCATCGTGATCTTCTTTGCAATTTTCCCCGGCATTGCGGGGATCGTTGGTTTGAAAGCCTTGCAAGTGGAAGGGCTGATTTTGGTTATTCTAGTTTTGATCGCCCACATGCTGGCTTGGGAATTCATAAGTAAGTCGTAAAATCTTCGCGCTCGTCCGCTTGAAGCGTGAGACCATAACAATCCTGTCCTTCGACTACGTGGCGCGAACATACACGCGCTACTCCGCCCAGGACGATACTATTTTGAGGAGAGAACCATGGCAGACAAAAAACAAATGGAAGGTGAAGTTTTTTATCCCTCTGAAGAGGTCGTGGCGCAGGCGCGGCTAAAGGATTGGGATGCGTTGGCTGAAAAAGCCAGCAAGGACCTGCAAGGTTTCTGGGCAGATGAAGCCAAGGAGCTCGAATGGTACAAACCGTGGGATAAAGTTCTGGACGATTCGAACAAGCCCTTCTTCAAGTGGTTTGTTGGCGCAAAAACAAATATCGTCCACAATGCCATCGACCGCCATCTCAAGACGCATCGCAAGAATCAACTCGCGCTCATTTGGGAAAGCGAAGATGGCAAGATCGACCGCACCTTCTCGTATTACTCGATGAATCGCGAAGTCTCGCGCTTTGCCAACATCATCAAATCGATGGGCATTCAAAAGGGCGAGCGCGTCACGATCTATATGGGACGCATCCCCGAGATCGTCTTTGCCATGTTGGCTTGTGCCAAGATCGGCGCGATCCACTCCGTGGTATTCGGCGGTTTCAGCGTGGACTCGTTACAGGGTCGCATTGACGACAGTCAATCGAAACTCATCATCACTTGTGATGGTTCGTACCAGAACGGCAAAGTCGTTGAACTCAAGAACATGGTGGATGAAGCCGTCAAGAAATGCCCGAGCGTGGAAAACATTATCGTGGTCAAGCGCACCGGTCAACCCGTCAACATGGAAGCGGGACGCGATCACTGGTATCACGATATGTGCGCCTTGCCGATCGCAAACGGCAAATGTCCCACTGAAGTGATGGATGCGGAAGATCCGCTGTTCATTTTGTATACATCCGGTTCCACCGGCAAACCCAAAGCCATCATGCACACGCACGGCGGTTACATGGTCGGCACGTATGCCACGCTCAAGTATGTGTTCGATGTACGTGATGATGACCGCTGGTGGTGCACCGCTGACCCCGGTTGGATCACCGGTCACTCCTACCTTGTGTATGGCCCCATGATCAACGGCGCGACTTCTTTCCTCTTTGAAGGCGGACCGTCGTATCCGTATCCAAATCGTTGGTGGCAGTGCATCGAGCGTTATGGGATCACGATCTTTTACACCGCACCGACCGCCATCCGCGGCTTAATGCGCTTCGGCGAGGCGTGGCCCAACAAACACGATCTTTCATCCCTGCGCTTGCTCGGCTCGGTCGGTGAACCGATCAACCCCGAAGCGTGGCGTTGGTATTACCGCGTGATCGGCAAGGAAAAATGCCCGATCATGGATACGTGGTGGCAGACCGAGACCGGCGCCTTCATGATCACCCCCACTCCCACGGTTCCACTCAAGCCTGGATCAGGCACGCGTCCGTTCTTTGGACAAGAGGCTGAGATCGTGGACGAACAAGGGAATCCGGTCCCCGACGACACCGAAGGCTACCTCACACTGAAGCATCCGTGGCCCTCGATGTTACGCACCATCTACGGCGATGACCAACGCTACGTCAGCGCCTATTGGAGCAAGTACCCCGGTCGCTACACCACCGGCGACTCTGCCAAACGCGACAAGGACGGTTACTTCTGGATCATCGGTCGCGTGGATGATGTTATCAAAGTGAGTGGTCATCGCTTGGGCACAGCCGAAGTTGAATCAGCGCTCGTGAGTCATCCCGCCGTTGCCGAAGCCGCCGCCATTGGGTTGCCGCATGAAGTCAAAGGTCAAGCCATTTATACGTTCGTATTATTACGCTCCGGCTTCACCGGCTCGGCTGAACTCTCTGAAGAGTTACGTCAACATGTTGCCAAACACATGGGACCGATCGCCCGCCCCGAAGATGTGAAGTTTGTGGATAAACTCCCCAAGACGCGTTCCGGCAAGATCATGCGGCGCGTGTTGAAGGCAAGAGCGCAGGGATTGCCTGAAGGTGATATTAGTACGTTGGAAGAATAATTTAAACCAGAACCTGGTTTACAGTTAGACCCTGTAAATTGCCCTGCGCCAAACAAACACTGTGGCGCAGGGCAATTTGTTGGTAAGTCCAAATGTGTTCACAAATACATCATTAACATAATTGCAATCTCCATCTGAATCAAGTGCCACTATAATGCCTAGCATATATCAAACCTACCAAGGAGAAGCTCCATGAAGTTTTTACGTGTTTTAGGCAATGAGATCATACTCGGCACACTGATCGCAGTTCTAAGTGTGTTCACCGCTGTTGCCAGTTGGCAGGGGTCGGTGGCAGATGGCAAGCAAAATGAATTTGAACTTTCTGGCGTGACCAGCTTAAACGACGGCAACGCTGAATACCTGCGCGCCAATCAGGATATCACCCAGGACTACAACTACTTCGACAATTGGTATTTGAACGTTGACGAAAAACCGGATGCGGCAGAGTATTATCAGTTTAACTTTTCACAGGCACTGCAGGACGCAGTGGAGCGCAACCCCGATGCCGTTTGGGACGATCAATACTATGCTGAAATGTATACCGACGCCAATGCCTATTTTGATGAGTCAGACGCAAACTTCGCGAAAGCGGGTGAATGGAATGATCGCGGCGATGGTTTACAACTCGTTCTGATGATCATGGCGCTCGGGCTGGCATTCGCCGCATGGGCATCTCTGCTCAAAGAGGAAAGCAACATGCGTGTTCTGTTCGCGCTCTTCGCAGTAACTACGCTAGTATGGGGCATTCTTCAATACCTTAGTGTTCCCGTAGTTGTATAGTATTCGACCATATCCATCAAAAAGAAAAACAGACCCGCATGAGCGGGTCTGTCGTTTATAATCTAGCCTATGGCATCTAAAAAACAACTGGAATATGAAAACCAAATCTTGCAATGGCGGGCAAAGAAATATGATGACCTGGTGGGCGAGAATGGCTGGGTTTCGTTGGCGGGGTTGTTCTGGCTAAACGAGGGCAGAAACCTGGTCGGCGCAAACCCGATGTGTGAAGTGGTATTACCAGACCGCGCACCCACTTTTTTGGGAGTTGTGCTGATGCAGGGCAAGGCTATCCGCTTTACGGCAGCCGAGGGGGTTCGGGTGAAAGTCAACGGCCGCGCGGTGCAGAAGGCAATTCTAAAGTCGAGCAAAGAGGCGCAGCCCAGCTTCATCACATGGAACGATAATTTGCGTCTCGTTGTCCATGAGCATGCGGGCAAACCTGCCATCCGCATTTGGGATAATCTGCGCGAGGAACGCTTCTCGCTGCCACCCTTGAAGTGGTTCCCGATCAATAAGGATTTCCGCATCGCAGCGCGTTATAAACGGTATCCTGATTCACGCACTGTGGAACATGCCGATACGTTTGGCGAGATGGTTGACGATCGCCTGGATGGTTATGTGACGTTCAAGTATATGGGGAATCAATATAAGCTGGATGTGACCGAAACCAAAGACCATAAGTTGTTCATCAAGTTCCGCGATGAAACAAGCAACAAAGAGACCTACCCACCGAGTCGTTATTATTACACCGAACCCGTGGCGAAAGATGGCAAGGTGATTTTGGATTTCAATTATTCCTACAGTCCGCCATGCGCCTTCACGGCGTACGCGACCTGTATCTTCGCACCACCGCAAAACAAAATCCCCTTCCGCGTGGAAGCGGGAGAGATCTATAGAGGCTGAACCATCAGGTATAATCACAAATATGGCAAACGAAGAATACACCAAGAGCATCGAAAAATGGCGTCAGGAAGTGGATGGCAACCTGCGCCGCGAAAACGGTTGGCTGGCGTTGGCAGGCTTGTTCTGGCTCCGCAAAGGCACGAACCTTATCGGCTCAGCGCCCGATAGCGATATTCTGCTACCGAGCCGCGCGCCTGCAAAATTAGGCACATTTGTATTCGATGGCGACAGCGTCATATTAAATGTGGAGCTGGATACCCCGCTGGAAGTTAATGGCGTGCCAACCAAAATCGCGCGCCTCGATACTGACGAGGAAGATGTGCCCAGCTTTATCACTTTCTCGGATATGCGGATGGTGGTCGTCCGTCGCTCGAAGGGCGTGGGCATTCGCCTGTGGGATAACACCCGCGCAGAGCGCCGCATCTTTCCACCCCGCGAGTGGTTCCCGATTAAAGAGGAATTACGTATCCCGGCAACGTATACGCGTTACGAAACCCCCAGGGTCGTCAAAATGCCGGATATTCTTGGCGCCATCGTTGACCAACGCATGGAAGGCTTTGTTACTTTTGAATTAAACGGCATCAAACACGAGTTGGTCGTTGAAGAACTGCCCGACCACCGGCTCTTCATCCAGTTTATGGATACAACCAACGGCAATCCTACATATCCATCAGGACGTTATCATTACACCGATGCCCACGAGAACGGCCATGTCTTCGTGGATTTCAATAAAGCCTACTCGCCGCCATGCGCTTTCACCGATTACGCCACCTGTACATTTCCTCCGCAGGAAAATCATTTGAAGGTTGCCATCGAAGCTGGTGAGATCTACACTGGGCATCACTAGGTTTCAGCTCGATCACAAAAAATAAAAGCGACGCTTGTGGCGTCGCTTTTTGATTTAATCACTTGCAAAGTGTAGCAGCTCATTTATATTTTCTACGAGATGAATGGATTATAGAAGCGGCTGTGATTGACGAATACTGATATGAAAATGGTGCTGATAAATACCAGCGCCGAAATTACCAGTGCGGTGTAATCTGCGCGAGTAAATTTTTTGGATGTATACCAGGTACGGGTTTTGCTTTTGGCAAAGCCGCGCAGATCCATGGCGTTGCTGATCAGTTCAACCCGGTCGAGGGAAGAAAATATCAGCGGAATAACGATCAATAGTGAGTTTTTAAACCGGTCTGAAAATTTTGCTTTGTTCGAAAGTTCCAATCCACGCGCTTGCTGTGCCTGGCTAATATCGTGATAATCGCGCTGCACATCGGGAAAATAGCGCAGGGTTAGGGCAACAGCGAAAGCGGCTTTGTAATTGACGCCAATACGATTCAACGATGAAGCAAACTCGCTAGGGTTAGTCGTCAGCAGGAAAATGATCCCTAATGGGATCACCGAAAAATATTTGAAGAATTTTGTTACCTGATAAAAGATCTGCTCCCAGGTTAATTTGTACTCACCATACAAATTGACAATATTATGCCGCGTACCGTAGATCGTCACGCCCTGTTCGGGAGAAAAGAAGAAGGAAATAACGGCATTGGTGAGAACAAAAATGAACACATAGATGATCATCAAGCGGATTTGCGAATAGCGGATTTGCGAAAGTCTTAAGATGACAATGGAAAAGATTGTCACCGCAAGGATGACGCGAATATCATAGGAAAACATCACCGCAAAAGTTAGCAGCAAAAAGCAGATCAACTTCGTCAAACCGGAGAGTCTGTGAATGGGCGTATCAACAGTATTGTACGAAAAGAGTTTCATTTTCGTGTTCATCGGTTCTTCAGCCTCCTTTCGTAATCAATAAATCTCTGCACAAACCGGGTGCCATCTTCAATACCAGCCAGATGGGCAAGGTTGAACAGCGAAGTCTCTTTCAGGTTCGCTTCTTCGATGACACGCGCATCAGTCAACACGACCGAGGCAGCTGTGTCTGCAATCTTTCTTCCGCCAGCCAACACAATCGCGCGCGGCGTGTACTCCAGCATCAAGTGCATGTCGTGCGTGATCATGACGACGGTCACGCCCAGTTTATTAATCTCCACAAGAAACTCCATGATCTCGGTGTAATGACGAAAATCCTGGCCTGCGGTCGGTTCATCGAGGATAATGATCTGCGGGTCAAGCACCAAAATGGAGGCAATGGTCACACGCTTTTTCTGTCCGTAACTCAACGCAGAGATGGGCCAGCTCTTGAAGGGCGCCAATCCACAAACTTTGAGCGCCTTTTCAACCCGTTCTGCAATTTCTTCTTCAGAGACGTTTCGCAAACGCAAACCCAATGCGACTTCATCATAGATCATCGGTTTGGAGATCATTTGGTTCGGGTTTTGCATCACCAACCCAATAATTTCCGCACGCTCTTTAATGCTCTTGGTTTTAATATTTTCCCCTTTGTAAAAGATCGCGCCCCGGTCTTCTTTTTCAAATCCACACAGCAATTTAGACAAGGTGGATTTTCCCGCCCCGTTCTTACCAATAATCGAAATCATTTCGCCTGCGCGGATATCAAAATTAATATCATCCAAAATCTGGCGCGCACCATCGTAAGAAAAAGAGATGTTTTCCATTTTCAAGATGGATGGGTTCGTGTTTTCTCGAGCTTCGGCTGGGATCGCAGCATACCATCGGGTTAGTGCGTCTCGGGAAAATTCGATCTTCAGTGTGGCGATATGCCCAGGCTGCATATCGCTGCTGAGATTAACACCTGCATATTTAAGTGCAGTGACGTACAGCGGCTCACGAATTCCGTTCTCGGTCAGGATCGTGGAGGAAACCAGTTCATGGGGATTCATGTCAGCAATGATCCTGCCGTCATTGATCATGATGACGCGGTCAACACTTCTGTACAACACATCTTCCAGACGATGCTCAATAATAACGATCGTCTTTTGGGATTTCATGTGAATATCGTCAATGATCTCGATGGCGGTCTTCCCGGTGGCAGGATCCAGATTGGCGAGCGGCTCGTCAAAGAGCAGAATATCCACATCGTCAATCATTACCCCTGCGAGGGAAGTGCGCTGTTTTTGCCCGCCAGATAATTCAAACGGAGATGAATTCAGCAGGTTTTGCATATCCACCATCGTCGCCACTTTTTCCACCCGTGCATGCATTTCAGCGTTGAGGATATTATCATTTTCAAGCGCGAAGGCAATATCCTCGCCGACAGTCAACCCCACGAACTGCCCATCGGCATCTTGCAATACTGTGCCGATCTGCTTAGATAGTTGAAAAATATCCTGCTCTTTAGTTTCCAACCCATTGATCTTTAGGCTGCCATGAATCTCGCCCCTGTAGGAAAAAGGAATCAAGCCGTTGAGACAATGACCGAGCGTGCTTTTACCGCTTCCGCTGGGACCAATGATCAATATTTTTTCACCACGGTAAATCTTCAAGTTGATATTGTGAAGGGTCGGCTCAGATTGGCTGTAATATTGAAATGAAAAATCCTGAAATTCTATGATCGGCTGTTTGTCCATCAATATAAATCCGTTGATTTACAAAACAAGGCTGTTGCGAGCAACAGCCTTGTGCAACAACATATAAATGCTCGAGAGCCTAACTCTTGCTCAAGCTGCCTTTTTTCGTGCGAGTCGCGGCGTAAGCGATCAGCAACAAAGTACCGATCACACCCGCGCTGATGGCGTTCATGATTGCAGCTGTGATACCCTGGGTAAAGACCAGGTTTACTGGTTCCTGATAGATGAGAATATCCAGTACCGGAGCAACCACAATCCATGCAATGGCGTTACCAATTATTTGGATCACATTGAAAGTGACAATATCCTTGGTTTTGAATTCACCTTCTTCAACATTCGTGCGTTTGAAAGCAAAGCCAAAAGCAAAACCAGCAACACCGCTGGCAATGACCCAGCTCCACCATGGGGAACCATATTGAATGGCATCGCTGAGCGCGTGACCGATGAAGGCAATTAGGAAACCCGCAATAGGACCAAACAATGTGGCAAAGAAAGCGCCCAAACCATAAGCCGTCTGGAAGCTGGTCTCAGGAACGGGGGAAGGAACTTTGACATACATGAACAACAACGCAAAAATCGCGGCGCCTAAACCAGTGGCAACAATTGTTCTGGTGCCAACCTTGAAAAGATCTTTCATTTTCTCTTCTCCTTTGATATTAGAATTTCATATACGATACGACTTTTATTTTACCTCATATGGTTTCTTCTTCAAAATAAAGAATGGCGGTAACTTGAAATTTGGGACCCGGTCACCAGACCACGGCGCTTTGGGAGCCATGACAAGGCCACAAAGCAGGATCAGGCTCCGGTCATAGTTGACACGCCAGCCTGCGAAGTTCTTCCAGGCTTGCTCACGGTCCGGCTTGAGAGGCAGTCCCGCCACGGCAAGTTGATCCCAAACGGCATCAAATTCAGCGCGCTCCACACAGATGGGCACTTCGGGATAATGAGGATCGTGAGGATGGGGAATATCAAAATAATCCGCGATGCGGTGAAAAGCCAAGAACCCAGCGCGGATACACAACGCCGCGGACACTTCATAGGGAATCTCAATAGCGGATAACGTGATCGCAGCCGCATCCAGAACTGCACCTGCCGCAGTGACCCATGAATTCTCAGCGCGCGGCGAACGGAAAAAGACCAGCGCTGGGAGCGTGGTATGACTCTCCTCAATATCAGCGAACCAAGCTTCCCAGATCTTCCAATAATCGGCGAGATTCTCCAATCCATGATTACGATGGAAACGTAAAAGCATCTCTGCAGCCGAGGGCGGACTCCCGGCACGCACTTCAAGCATGTTGACTGCCTGTTCGCGCCGTGAAAATCCCGCATACATGGTCGGCAGGTAGGCAATCAGCAAACCTACTAACATCAACCCCAACATGGCTTCCGAAAACACCACCATGGTCACTAGCGGAGTTTTGGAAATATCGAAACCCAATGTGAACAATGATGAACCACTGAGACGTATCGCAGCAAACACATCCCCCACTTGCATTGCCCAATACATTGCAGCATACCCAAGCATGATCAACACATACCAGGTTGGCAAAAGCAGGAGCACACCGATGGGCGCATAATACGCCATGACGGCATCGCGTTGTTCATAACCTTTCACAAAACGCAGGATCAACTCAAAGACCCGGCGCAATGTCCCAAAGACGACACGATTTAACTGGCTCCGCACACCGCGCGGCAGGACAAATGTAGAGATGGCAGAGAAGAGCGTAAGGAGGATGGTGAACAAGCCGGCAAGAAATACGAGGCTTTGAACGATTGTTTCTGAGGTCAACATGGGCGGGATTATAAAGCAAATAACAAAAGAGAGCTTTGTAGTACTATACTTACTGTCCAGCAGGCACAGAACGTATCATGGCAGACTTTAGGAGTAATGGAATGGCGAAGGCGAACTCAACCACAGATCATCAACGCGAACTGCAATTGGCGCAATTGGAAAAATTGCAACTAGAGAACGAGAAATTAAAACAGGAGTTACAAGATCGCGGGAAATCCAAACCCTGGCATGCTGTATTGATCCAATTCGTCCCCATCATTTCAGCGTTGGTGGCGGTTGCTGGTTTTCTTTGGGGCGTTTATCAATATCAAGCTCAGCAAACCAGGAATCTGGAAGCGCAAAGACTGCAATCTGAGCGCGAATTGGAAACCGCCCAACGAGATCTCATGAAACCCTGGCTGGATAACCAACGGGAGATCTATTTACAGGCACTAACAGCCGCATCCACAGTTGCGAATACAAATGACCCAGAAGAATTGGAGCGTGCAACCATTGAATTTTGGAAATTATTTAACGGCAAAATGATCCTTGTTGAGACAGATGAAGTAAAAGATAAAATGATCCAGTTTGGGAATTGTATTAAGAGCGCCTGCACTCAAACCGAGCTGAACGAAAAACTACATCAGTTGGGAACTGCAATGGCAAATTCAATGGCAGCAACAGCACAAATGACCTATGCAGAATTTTCTGCCAATCAATTCCAATACATATCCAAGACCAGAGTGAACCCGTAGCGAGTTTTATAAAACAAAGACGGCGCACATCGGTGCGCCGTCTTTGTTTTATTGAAGATACTTTGCAAATTCTGCTTCAAAATCCTGTTCGGAAGTGTAGCCCACCCACTTCTTCAAGACGTTTCCATTACCATCCAATAAATAGACTTCGGGTTGATAGCGAAAGCCGAGAGTGCGTTGGAAATCGAACGTGTTTGGATCATCGGCATCCAGATACGAGAACTGGATCTTGCCAAAATATTTTGCTTCGAGCCCATGAACCATGGGCGCCATAGATCGGCAGGTACCTCAGGTGAAGCGGAAGAATTCCACGAAATGGAGTTCGCCCGAAGCAAGGCTAACCGTGCTCGGGTCGGTAGCTTCGAGGTTGGGTCCGCGGGAGGTGGCGACGGGCAGCGCGGTTGGGACTTCCGCCACCGGGGCTTGGGTGGCGGCTTCGAGTGTAGGCAAAGCGCCTTCTACAAGCGGGGTCGCGGTTGCTTCCGCAACAATCGGTTGAGCGACGGGTGATTGAGAAGCTCCCGGGGCGCATGCAGCCAACAGTACAGCGAGCAGGCTTAGGGTTGAAATGAAGCGAGTTTTCATATCCATATAGAAAAGTTATATCAGGGAATCCTTACGAAAGGATTAACGCTTCGACTTCGCTCCTCAGAAAACATTCGTCGCTCCGCTCAGCGCAGGCTTCCTTGGGCAATGATTTTCGTCACTTTGACGGTTGTGAAATCCTACGCTATACTAGATTAGTCAATTCGCTTGATAGTTACTGAATTTGTAACTACTCAACCAACAAATCGCAAAACTATTCAACACTATTTACAGGAGGCAGAATGGCTGGTTTCAAACTCACGTACGCCACAATGTTCAATCCCCCCGAGGAGTTGCACAAGGGCTTCGACAAGGCAGTAACCACGCTCAAGGCTAACCTTGGCAAAGAATATGGCATGATCATCAATGGCAAGGATGTGTTTGCCGATGAGAAGTTCGACGACCGCTCCCCCGTCAACACCGATTGGGTGCTGGCACGGATGCAAAAAGGCAACGCTTCGCACGCCCATATGGCGGTTGAGGCGGCTCGTAAGGCTTTCCCAAGCTGGAGCCGTACCCCGTGGCAAACACGCGTCAAATTGGTGCGCAAGGCTTCAGCCCTGATCGAGAAGCGCATTTTCGAACTCGGCGCAGCAATGGCTTTAGAGGTCGGCAAGAACCGCATGGAATCACTCGGTGACGTGCAGGAGACTGCCGACCTTATGTATTGGTCAGCCCAGATGGTGGAAGAGAACAATGGCTTCGTCAAACCGATGGGCAAAGACCCGCTCGTTGGATATGATTCAACCAACGTTTCAGTCTTGCGCCCCTACGGTGTATGGCTGGTCGTTAGCCCGTTCAACTTCCCGTTCGCGTTGAGTGGTGGACCCACCGGCGCGGCGCTTGTAGCTGGCAACACGGTCATCCTCAAACCCGCAACTGATACCGCCTGGATCGTGCGCCTCTATGCTGAATGCTTGCGCGATGCCGGCATCCCCGATGGCGTCTTCAACTTTGTGACGGGTCCCGGCTCCACATTGGGACAAGCGCTCGTTGACAGCCCCGAAATTGACGGCGTGACCTTCACCGGTTCGTTCGATGTGGGCATGAAGATGTATCGCGATTTCGGCAACCGCAATTACGTGCGCCCGATCGTGTTGGAACTCGGCGGCAAGAATCCCGCCATTGTTTCGCGCAATGCCAACCTCGATGATGCCGCAACGGGTATTGTCCGTTCCGCTTTTGGTCTGCAGGGACAAAAATGTTCCGCGGCTTCACGCGTGATCGTGGAAGAACCCGTCTACGATGAACTCGTTGCCAAACTCAAAGCCAAGACCAATTCACTCGTCATCGGCGACCCGACCGAACGCAACACGTATCTGGGTCCCGTGGTCAATAACAGCTCCTACAAAGATTTCAAAGATTTCACCGAAGAGATCAGCGGCGCTGGCGGCAATTTCTTAACTGGTGGTCATGTAAAGACCGGCGGCGATTTCGATAAGGGTTATTACTGTGAACCCACCCTCGTCACCGACCTGCCCTTCAGCCATCGCTTGTGGCAGCATGAAATGTTCCTGCCCATCACCACCATTGGCAAGGTCAGCAATCTCGATGAAGCGATGAAGATCGCGAACAACGTGAACTACGGTCTCACCGCGGGCTTCTATGGTTCGCCCAAAGAAACCACCTGGTTCTTCGATAACATCGAAGCAGGCGTCACGTATGCGAATCGCCCACAAGGCGCAACCACCGGCGCGTGGCCCGGCTTCCAACCCTTCGGCGGCTGGAAAGGCTCCGGCTCAAGCGGCAAGAACGGCGGCGGATATTATTATGTTCAACTCTACATGCACGAACAGATCCGCACCCTCATCAAACCCGCGCCTGTAAAAAAGGTCGTTGCAAAGAAAAAAGTAGTTGCCAAGAAAGCGGCGAAGAAGACTGTCAAGCGCAAATAAATTCAAAGCCCTTCCTGAAAAGGGAGGGCTTTTTGATTGACCTCCGGACAAAAGCTTATGCCTTGGAATCCTGATCTCTATCACAAGTTTCAAACTGAACGCGCCGCGCCATTTTACGACCTGCTCGCGCTCGTGGATGTGCGCCCGAATCTCAAAGTCATTGACCTGGGATGTGGCACCGGTGAACTGACGCGTCAACTTGCGGATGCGTTGCCAAACAGCGACGTGACCGGACTCGACTCGTCTCCGCAGATGCTGGACAAAGCCGCCTCTTTCTCTCGTCCCGGCTTGGCATTTACACAAGGAAATCAATCCACGCTGACAGGTGCATGGGATCTGATCTTCAGCAACGCCGCCCTGCAATGGAGCGAGAATCACGCTGAACTGATTCCGCAGCTCTTTGACAAGCTAAATCCCGGCGGACAGATCGCTGTGCAGATTCCCTCAAATCACAATCACATCTCGCATCAGATCTATCGCGAGACCGCCAACGAGGAAATGTTCAAATTCATTTTGAACGGCTTCCAAAGGTATGCGCCAGTGCTTTCGATCGACGATTATGCCCGCATCTTTTTCAACTGCGGCGCAGAGCATATCACGGTCTTTGAAAAAATATATCCGCATGTGCTGGCAGATGCAGACGCGGTGGTAGAATGGATTTCAGGTACGGCATTGGTTCCCTATTTTGAACGTTTAGGAAAACACAAGGAAGAGTTCGTGCAATCCATTCGCGAGAAAATGCGCATCGCCATGCCTGATAGTCCCGTCTTTTACCCCTTTAGAAGAATCTTATTCTCAGCCAGAAAACCAAACTGATATGGGCGATCAACCTTCTGGACGTAAAGAATTCGTTGCCCGCGTAGGGACTTTTTTTGTCATGGTCGGTATCGGCTTGATGGTGTTCTTCATCTTATCCGAAGCCGCCAAACTCCCAACCTTGAGTTATTTTTGCTGGGGCACTCTCCTGCTGACCATCGGATTCGTGATGCGTTCACAATTCAAACGACCACCCGGTCCACCGCACGGCAGGTTCAGTATTTTCAAACGCTTGAAACCAAAACCCAAAGAAGAGAAAAAGAAATGACCAAACTTACTTCCCTTTCAGAAGCCATCGCCAAATATGTTCATGACGGCGATACGATCTATGCTGCCGGATTCACACATCTGATTCCGTTTGCTGCCGGACATGAAATGATCCGCCAAGGCAAAAAGGATCTCACCCTCGCCCGTGCCACACCCGACCTGATCTATGACATGATGGTCGCGGCGGGCTGCGCAAAAAAGGTGATCTTCTCTTATATGGGCAACCCCGGCGTTGGGTCATTGCGCATCGTGCGCTCGGCACTTGAACAGGGCAAACTAGAATGGGACGAGTACTCACACTTCGGCATGATCACGCGTTTGCAAGCGGGTGCTTCAGGTCTACCCTTCCTCCCCATGAATCAAACTGGCGCAACTGATCTCGAAAAATCGAATCCCAACATCAAGCGCATCCCTGATCCCTTTGGCGGCAAGGATGTGATCGTGGTGCCTGCGTTGAATCCGGATGTGGCGATCGTCCATGTGCAGCGTGCGGATGCCAATGGCAACTCACACTTGTGGGGCATCATCGGTGAACAGAAAGAAGCCGCCTTCGCCGCGAAAAAAGTGATCCTTACCGCAGAAGAGATCGTTGACGAATCAGTTATCCGCTCGGATCCGAATCGCACAATGATCCCTGGCATTGTCGTCAGCGCCGTGTGTCATGTCCCGTTTGCATGTCATCCGAGTTACGCGCAAGGCTATTACGACCGCGACAACGAGTTCTATCTCGCGTGGGATAAGATCAGTGAGTCACCAGACACGGTCAAAGCCTGGTTGGATGAATGGGTTTATGGTGTGAAGGATCGCGAAGCGTATTGGCAAAAATTAGGCGCTGAAACTCACAAGCGCTTGGAAGTGCCTGAGCAAATGAGCGAGCCGATCAATTATGGGAAGTATTAGTGTAGATTAGCGGATGAAATCATTTGACTTTGGCGGCACAGGCACGCCGCTTCATTTTCTGCACGCCAACGGTTATCCACCCGATTGCTATAAACCGTTGTTCGAACTTTTGAAAACTGAATATCATGTTTTTGGGATGCCGCTCCGTCCGCTGTGGGATGAAGCCAAAATAGACGATATCAAAGACTGGCAGCCATTCAGCGATGACTTGCGCTTCTTTCTTTCATCACAGCCTGCTCCTGTCATTGGAGTTGGTCATTCCATCGGAGCCATTGTCACCTTACGGGCAGCTCTGCGCGACCCGGGTAAATTCAAGGCGCTGGTGTTGATCGACCCGGTGCTATTTGTGCCGAGTTTCTTATTCTCGTGGCGGATCGTCCGCGCGCTGGGCTTGGGAGATAAATTCCACCCGTTGATCCTTGGAGCGCAAAAGCGCCGCCGAACGTTTGACGATCTGGAAACCGTCTTTCGCGGTTATCGTAATCGCAACATCTTCCGTTACATGAGCGATGAGAATTTGCGAATCTACATCGCAGGGATCACACGGAAGACGAGTGACGGCTACGAGCTCATCTATTCGCCAGAATGGGAAGCGCACATCTATCGCACCGGCTTGCGTGACTTTGATCTTTGGCGCGACCTGCCCAAACTCGAAGTACCGACTCTCTTCATCCGCGGCGCTGAGACGGATACGTTTCTCGCAGCGGCGGCAAAGCTTGTAAAACAGAGACAGCCCAAAGTGAGAGTCGAGGCGTTGGACAAGTCCACGCATCTGTTGCCATTGGAACGTCCACAAGCAGTTTTTGAAATCATGCAATCATTTTTGAAGTCTTTGGAATCAAAATAACGGGAGCAAGCTCCCTGATTCCATAAGGAGAATCCATGAGCGAAATAAAATATTCAGCCGCCGAATTAATGATCATCAACGCCGCACGTTTGTTGCGCGATGGTGACGTGGTGTTCGTGGGTGTCGGTCAACCCAATCTCGCGTGCAACCTCGCCAAGCGGACGCATGCACCCAACCTGGTAATGATCTACGAAGCGGGCGTGATCGGTGCGGAACCAGCGCGTTTGCCGCTGTCGATCGGCGACCCTACGTTAGTGAGCGGTGCACTATCGGTGGTGAGCATGTACGACATTTTTGCGAATTATCTCCAGCGCGGCAACGTGGATGTGGGGTTCATGGGCGGCGCGCAAATTGATAAATACGGCAACATCAACGCGACCGTGATCGGTGGCTACGAGCATCCCAAAGTGCGGCTGCCCGGCTCGGGTGGCTCGCAAGAGATCGCGGCGTGGGCGAACCGTTGTTACATCATGACCCCACATCAAAAGCGCCGCTTCCCTGAAAAGGTTGAGTTCATGACCTCAGCAGGTTTCATCGGCGGCAAAGGCGACCGTGAAAAGGCTGGTTTGCGCGGCGGAGGCATGGTGGGCGTGGTGACCGATATTGGCATGCTCGAACCCGATGAAACTGGCGAAATGATCCTTACGGCGTTGCATCCCGGCAAGACTGCGGAAGAAGCAAAAGCCAACACCGGCTGGGATTTGAAAGTGGCTGCGCAGGTGCGAACCACCGAGATCGTCACTGAAAATGAGTTACGCATTTTACGAGAAGAACTTGACCCAACGGGAATTTATCTCAAAGGAGCCGCCTAATGTCGCAAGAATCAACCTCTGCCCCAAAACGAGGCTTTATCGCCACAGTCTTCCTTTCCGCAGACGAGCCGCGTTTACGCGCCGGTTGGAGGCTGTTCCTTCAGACCCTGCTTTTATTTGTCTTTGGAATCGTTGTCTCTTTTGCAGGTTCGCTCTTTGGCGGTATTGGGTCAGCGGCTTCCATATGGGCACAGGTATTAAATTTGATCGCCGTCACCGGCTCGATATACGTTGCGCGCCGCTGGCTGGATAAACGCTCTTTCGAAAGTCTGGGCCTCAAATTGAATCAACAAACCTTGATGGATATTCTTGCGGGCATCGGAATTACCTTTGTGCAAATGGGATTCATTTATATCGTGATGCTGGGTCTCGGCTGGTTGACCTTCACTGGCTTTGCCTGGCAATTCGATTCAGCCAGAGTTGTGATCACCAATGTACTGACGTTCTTTATCGTCTTTGTTTTCGTTGGCTGGAATGAAGAGCTGCTCTCACGTGGGTATCACCTGCAAACTATCGCCAGCGGCTTTAATCTATTCTGGGGTGTGATCATCTCATCAGCAGTCTTTGGTCTGCTGCATTTGGGCAATCCCAATGCCACGTGGGTCAGTGCGGCAGGCATCTTCTTCGCGGGCATTTATCTGGCATACGGGTACATCCGCACCAAACAACTTTGGCTATCCATCGGGCTGCACATCGGCTGGAATTTTTTTGAAGGTGTAGGATTCGGCTTTCCCGTCTCTGGCTTGGATATTTATCCGCTGCTGCGTATCAACGTGACCGGTCCCGAACTTTGGACCGGCGGCGCGTTCGGACCGGAAGCGGGACTGATCGTGCTCCCCTCCCTGCTCGTCGGCGGACTCTTGATCTACCTCTACACCCAAAAGCGGGATGCCAACCTTTAAAGACCCGCAAACGGTTTCTCTTTCGGCAGAGGCAGTGGCACGCGCGACTGCCTTTGCCGAGGCTGTCACAGCGACGGTCAACTACCGTGACAGCAACCAGATCATCCAGAAAAAGATCCGCGACGATCATTTCGTCAGCAAGTTGGGGGAAGAAGCGGTGCGCTTTGTCTTCGAGCAACGTGATTGCAGTGTTGAGGGTCCCGATTACACCATTTATTCCGGCAAACAAAAATCATGGGACGCCGACCTTAAGATCAACGATCTGGAGGTCGCCGTCAAAACCCAGCGCCGTTCTGCCGCCAAACGCTACGGTCTCTCGTGGACATTTCAAGATTCCCCCGAGCGCCGTGACCCGATCCTTGATACACCGGAGGCGTGGGTGTGTTTGGTGGTGTTTGAAGATTTGAAAGACGGACATGAATGTGTGGTCTATCCGCTGCGGAAGATCAAGCAACTCATTTTCGAAGCACCGCGCTTGAGCAAGTTGGTCGGAAAGAAGCAGGCGGTTTATTTGGAAACACTGCAAGCTAATAAAATTTTTAATTAATAAAAGCCTCGCGGATGAAAAGTCCTCGAGGCTTTTATTAATTTAGATTCCCAGACACAAAAATTCACTTATCAGCGAGACACACAACACGAAAACCATAATCATTCGGGGTTCTGTTTTTACGATTTTCGATGTTTGTTGCAGCCAGGATGCTTCGGCTATTACTACGGAAATTCTATATAAACGATTTTGCCATCCTTGACTTGCAATTTGCCTAAGCCATCTATAGTCGCGATGTTGCTTCTAAAATTTACCCTCATGGTGTATGCGACCATGTCTTCAGAATCTAGCTTCAAGTCAGCGATCTCAAAGGTGGTTCCATCCTTCTCCGAAGATAACATAAAGGCACTAAAATCAGCCTTGTTAGTGAAATGGGCGGGAAGACCGTCCGTTACTACATCATCTGCCACAAAAGCCATCGCCGCATCAACATTTTTAGCATGGATCGCATCCCAAAAACCCTGCGCAATTGAAACTGGATCAATCGCAGCAGGCGCAGGAGCGCCGCAAGCTGTCAGAATGAAGGCAAGCAAAACGAACAGAAACAGATATTTACTTTTAGTATTCATGATTTTTTTCCTTTTAGCGAATGATTGGCTAATGTATCTAATTTACAAAAACGGTAATTTCTATCCGTACATCTAAATATCCAGAGTTATCAAATAAACCGTCTGATGAGTCATTTGGACCTAAAAAGAGAGTACCTTCTGTTGTAGATGTGAATTCATACCGATCTCCTACGAAAAAGGGGTCGCTATTTCCTATCCTTGCTATAAGTGATGCACAGGGAAAATTCATCATAGGCAACAGGTTGTTAAAGCATGTTTCTGATTGACGTCCATTGGCATTGTCGGGGACCTGATCGCCAAACCCTATCCATTCACCCGTTGCGGTTATTGAATAGTGTTTACCCGTTTCAATTCTGATGCCTGTACCAGTCCAGCTTTGATTAGCCAATATTGCGAGGTCATATACAGTTGGTGAGGGAGGCGCGACAGTTGGCGGAATAGAAGTAGGAAAAGGTGTTTGAGTCATTTGAACACTTTGAGGTGTAGTTGAATTTGAATTCAAAGCAACGCCAGTCTGGGTTGCCTTAATACTTTCGGCAAATCTAGTAACTTCGATGCTCTGGGCTGTTTGAGTTATCCAAATATCGTTAGCCATTTGAGTAGCCCTGATGCTTTCAGCTTCCTTAGTGGCTCGTATTTCTAACTGCCTCGGTTCCGTATTTCCGCGAAAAGCAAAATAAGCCACAGCAATAGTTCCCATGACACCGATTACAGACGTAATAATTATTATCCAGCCTTTGGACGAAGAATCTTGTTGATAGCTCATAATGATTTTCCTTTTTGAAAAATTGCTACCAACGGTTTGCATTATCCGTTGGCGGGCAAGACGAGACAATGGTATAGCGAACCTATAACTAATCATCCACTGGATTGAATGCCGTTCCATTGTCAAATATTGTGAGGTATTCTCGCGCTCCTCTGCTTGATGACCAGATGATATAGCCACCCTCAAAATCACTCCGCCTGTACTTTGTATTACCAACCCATACAGGATATTCTTCTGATTTCGGAAACCCTAACTTACTTCGCTCCCAACCCAATGCTGCCCATCGATCTCTGATAGCGCCATAAATTGCATGTGTGCCAGTACCATCTGAGCAGAATATCGAACTTTCGGGATGTTTTGGGAGATGCAACGCGCGAAAATGATTGTACCGTCCGCGGTGAAGGTAATCGCCAGTAGGTTGTTCATCAGTAATGGGGTAGCCGAATTGCTCACGCCCTAACCGAAGCCAAAGTTCACCAATCAGCCCCCATACTACAAATGCTCCCAGGCATGTATCAGGATGCCACGAAATGATGCCTCCTTGAAATTGTTGCCAACGCCCTACACCGTCAAAGGTTAGTTGCTCGTTGGCGACGGGGTATTGTAAGGGACCGTTGCTTGCGCCCATCATATTCCATTTATCATTAATCGCACCAAATACTGTAGTCATAGGTTTATCTCTTCTTTCAATACTATCGGAGAACTTATACATAATACAGCCACGTTTGGGAGTGTGGTTTTTATAAGGCAGTCAATTTGGATATGCATGAAAGTTAGAAGCAATCCAAGCTGATGAAAGAATATCCATCAAGAATAATCTTGCCCCCAACAACCTGCACCGAAATAGAGATCCCCATATCTCGATGCAGGTTGAATTCTATGATTTATGGCAACAGGATGGTTCCGCTGATGGTGCCGGAAGTAAGAAGTGTCGCCCGATTGATCACACGCTCCACGGTGAAATTACCTGTAGCACCCGCAAACCGACCTGTACCACCTGTGATGATATATGTTTCCACGATCGAAACGATACCAGGTATTGCAGTAGGAGTACCCTGTCCCGTTCCTATACCGAAGAGGCTGGATCCGTCAGCCGCTACCAGGGTAGCAGACACAGTTGATGAAAGAGTTGGAATGTTGAGTTGAGCATGGTAGCTGATCGTATACAAGCCCAATTGAGTGGCATTCCCGGAGCCTGTCCCATTCACAAATATGGTTGGGAACACAACTTGTTGCGTTTCAGCAGTCTGCAAAGAACCTTTAAGAAGCAATTGCCTTTCCCCTGCAGCGGGTGCGGCGAACACCGTGCTAGCGAGAACGATCACAAGTAGCAGGGCAGTGAGGGTGGAACCAAATATCTTTTTCATTTTTATTTCTCCTTTTATTGATCCGTAGGTTTGAATAAGAATCTGCCATCAACGTGCGGCAGGTGGTACCAATATGTATTCATGATTACTTTCGCGTGAGTCAAATATTAAGCTGCTTTTGACATTTCCATTTTGATCTCCTTTGATGCTTGAATTATTTACACAGACTGCGGTTCAGTCGTATGTGTTGTACTGTAGCAAATTGGCAAATCAAATGCAAGCGTTTTTGGCGTTCTTATCGCTTTTTATATAACTTTCGCCTCAATTTCCTGACCGATACAAAAAACGATATAAAAGGTCAAATTTCTTGTATTCGCCAGTCTCATACACTATACTGAATCAGATGGATCAGTCCAGTAAAACACGGAGGCGCTATGAATCAAGGAATATCATTTGGTAGTTTTGTGAGGCAACGTCGCCGTGAGATGGATTTAACACAGGAGGAATTGGCGCGACGTGTTGGATGTGCGGCGATCACCCTACGGAAAATTGAAGCTGATGACCTGCGCCCCTCTGTCCAAATTGCCGAACGCCTGGCAATGGCGCTTGCCATTGCCTTGGATGATCGCGCCGAATTTGTGCGCCGCGCCCGTGCGGTACAACCAGAAGCATCTGACTTCCCTGCGATAACGCCTGCGCCTTCATTAGATGAGATCGGACGTGAGGATCTCACTGGGCGCGCCATTCGCGGTTACGCATTGGCTGAACGCATCGGCATGGGCGGGTTTGGCTCCGTGTATCGCGCGGTGCAACCCAATGTCGAACGGGAAGTAGCGATCAAGATCATCCTGCCAGCCTTTGCCAACCATCCTGATTTCATTCGCCGCTTTGAAGCCGAAGCCCAACTGGTGGCACGGCTTGAACATCCCCATATCGTTCCATTGTATGATTACTGGCGCGAGCCGGGTGTGGCTTATCTGGTGATGCGTTTATTGCGCGGCGGCAATATTCAAAACTTGTTGGGTCAGGGTCCGCTTTTATTGGATAGGACTTCCCATCTGCTTGAACAAATCTGTTCCGCATTGAACGCCGCACATCGCATCGGGGTCATTCATCGAGATCTCAAACCTGCCAATGTTTTGTTGGACGAGGATGGCAATGCCTATCTCGCCGACTTCGGAATTGCCAAAAATATCAGCAATCCCGATCTGGAGAACCAAACTCAAATTGACGAGATGGTGGGTACGCCGCATTATATGTCGCCAGAACAGATCCGTTCGCTCACCATCAAACCACAGACTGACGTTTATTGTCTGGGCATCATGTTATATGAAATGTTGACCGGCGCTTTGCCTTTCGCAGGTCCCACGCCCTTTGATTTTATTCAACAGCATGTCAATGTGCCCATGCCACCGTTGGCAGCGCATCACACGGGTCTGCCTGCCGCGCTGGATGCAGTGATTGGGCGCGCTACTGCCAAAAACCCAGAAGACCGTTACGAAGATGCTTTGGTGTTCTTTAAAGATTTCCGCGAGGCAGCCAGTAGCCTGTTAAATGATCGCCCGATCATTATGCATGTTGAAGAAGAAACCGATATCGAGATCGTCAATCCATTTAAAGGATTGCGTGCCTTCAGCGAAGCCGATGCTGAAAACTTTTTCGGGCGCGAAACTCTGGTTCAACAATTGCTGGCGAGATTAGGCGAGGGCGGTGATCTGAGTCGCTTTCTGGCAGTGATCGGTCCCAGTGGCAGTGGCAAGTCCTCGGTCGTGCGAGCCGGGTTGATTCCCGCATTGCGTCGCGGCGGCTTGCCGGGTTCCGAGAATTGGTTCGTTGTGGATATGCTGCCGGGCAAACATCCATTTGAAGAACTCGAAGCCTCGTTGTTGCGCGTGGCGGTCAATCCACCGGAGCATTTGTTATCGCAAATGAAGGATGGCAATCGCGGATTGCTGCGTGCGGTGCAGCGCGTTTTGCCAGCGGATGAAACCATTGAGTTGGTACTTGTGATCGATCAATTTGAAGAAGTGTTCACACTGGTCGAGGATGAAGCCGAACGCGCATTGCTGTTGGAAAACCTTGCGGCGGCTGTATTGGATGAACGCAGTCGTTTACGCGTGGTGATCACACTACGCGCCGATTTCACTGACAAACCTTTGCGCTACGTGGATTTTGGTGAGTTGATGAATCGCCGCTTTGAATTCATCCTGCCCCTTACAGCGGATGAACTCGAGCGCGCGATTCTAAATCCCACCCAGCGCGCCGGACTTAAGCTGGAAAAGGGTCTGGTCTCGACGATCATTCGCGAAGTTGGGAATCAGCCTGGCGCTCTGCCATTGTTGCAATACGCACTCTCCGAACTGTTCGATAAGCGCGAAGGAAGAACACTGACAAATAAGGCATATAAAGAGATTGGCGGTGTGCTCGGTGCATTGGGACGCAGTGCGGAAGTGCTCTATGTACTGCTCGACAAGGAAAGTCAATCTACAGCGCGTCAAGTATTCCTGCGCCTGGTAACATTAGGCGAAGGGACGGAAGATACGCGCCGCAGAGTCTTGCGTGAGGAGTTGGAGCATCTGTCAGATAACAGCGGTCAATTGTCAGTGGTCATTGAAGCGTATGGACGCGCGCGTTTATTATCCTTCGATCGCGACCCGCTCACGCGTAATCCCACCATTGAGGTTGCACACGAGGCTCTGTTACGCGAGTGGTCTCGTCTGCGTGAGTGGCTCACCGAAAGCCGCGCCGATGTGCGTACGCAAAGACAGCTCAACCATGCCGTGCAGGAATGGAACACTGCGCAACGCGATGCGAGTTTCCTGATGGCAGGTTCGCGCCTGGAGCAATTCGAAGGCTGGGCTGCAAATACCACCATCGCGCTGACACAGGCTGAACGTACATTTTTATCTGCCAGCATCGCCGAGCGTGATCGCCGCGAGTTGGAGGAACAGGCACGTCAGGGACGCGAATTGCAAGCTGCGCAGAAACTCGCTGAGACGGAAAACCGTGCCGCAAACCAATTACGCCGCCGCGCAGTATTTCTTGCTGGAGCACTGGGGTTCGCAATAGTTGCTGCCATCTTTGCAGGCATCTTCGGGCAACGTGCAGTACAAGAACGGAAAATAGCCGAACAACAAGCATTGCTTGCATCAGTGCGAGAGCTATCCAGCGAAGCCAATTTGAATTTAGACATTGACCCCGAACGTAGTATTCTGATCGCGTTGCAAGCTGTGAACAGGACTTACGTAATCGATCAACCTGTATTACCGGAAGCAGAAGATGCACTACATCGCGCAGTGCAGGCTTCGCGTGTTGAATTAACCCTGAGCGGTCATACAGATATTGTTTACAGCGCAGTTTTTAGCCCAGACGGTACGCACATCGCGACAGGTAGCGCTGATGGTACTGCAAGGATATGGGATGCTGTCACAGGCAAGGAATTGCTTGCCATGCAGGCTTCAACCAAAGGTGGAGTTAGAAGCGTCGCGTTTAGTCCTGGTGGTAAATTATTGGCAACCGCCAGTGACGATAACATTGCACGTATTTGGGATCCGAAAACCGGCAAGGAATTGCTAACCTTGAAGGGACACACAGATTTGGTTTTACACGTTGCCTTCAGCCCGGATGGAGCACGCCTAGCTACTGCCAGCGCTGATGGAACTACGAAGATATGGGATATATCAACTGCGTTCAACTCGACCCCTGATATGAGCAACGAGCTATTCACATTGCACGAAGCTGAAGGCGCTTTCATGTACGGAGTCGCTTTCAGCCCAAATGGCTTACTGATTGCCACCACTAATGCCACACAATTACGCAGTGCGGATGGGTGGGTCAGCATTTGGGATTCCTCAACAGGTCAAAAAATTATCACCTTTCTTGCCAAAAAAGCAAATTTGAGAAGCGTTTCCTTTAACACTTATGGCGTACGAATTGTCACGGCTGGTGATGACCGAACAGCCGAGATATGGGATGTCAACAGCGGCGAAAAACTGCTGATACTATATGGTCACTCCGATAATGTCATTGATGCAGTTTTCAGCCCAGATAGCGCGCGCCTTGCTACAGTTAGTTGGGATCGACAAGTAAAAATTTGGGATCCAGCTACAGGCGTGGAACTATTTGTGCTGGCTGGACATAGCAACAATATTTGGTCAGTTGCGTTCAGCCCGAATGGTCAACGCATTGTTACAGCTAGTAGTGACAAAACCGCTAAGGTTTGGAGTATTTCTCCGAGCCGCGAATTTCTAACATTGGTGAATGGACCAGTAATCTTATCTCCTTCAGGAGCTAAACTCGCTTATAGCCCGGATGGCACGCGTTTAGCTACAGCCAACTCTGATCCAAAACCAAAGATATGGGATATGACCACCGGCAAGTGGTTGTCCACATTAATCGGACATACAGGTAGTGTGAAAAGGATCATATACAGCGCCGACGGAACGAAGCTTGCAACAGCCAGCGAGGATGGAACAGCAAAAATATGGGATGCCCAATCTGGGCAGATGTTAATGACCTTATCTGGCCACACAGATTTTGTTTATGGGATTGCGTTCAGCCCAGATGGCTCACGCTTGGCAACTGGCAGTTTTGACTCAACATCTAAAATATGGGATCTCACCACTGGCAAAGAAATTGTAACCATGCTTGGCCACAAAGGCTTTGTAAGCAGTGTAGTTTTTAGCCCGGATGGTACACACCTTGCCACTGCCAGTTTTGATGGCACCGCCAAGGTGTGGGATGCTATGACGGGCAAGGAATTGTTCACTTTAACTAACCATAAAGATACAGTATCAACCGTTGTTTTTAGTCCAGATGGCACGTACCTCGCCACTGCCAGCTTTGATGGCACCGCTAAAGTGTGGGATGCCGAGTCGGGCAAAGAACTGTTTACTTTGTCCGGGCATGCTGGCAGTGTGTTTAGTGTTGCTTTCAGTCCTGACGGAAAATATATCGCTACTGCCAGCGCAGACAAAACAGCAAAAGTATGGGATGCTCTTACGGGCAAGGAACTGCAGACTCTCTACGCACCGAGCGGGCTACATGATGTCGCTTTTAGCCCAGACGGATCACAACTGGCAGTTGGTGGCCGCGACGGCACAGATCGGATTTATCTTTTGCACATTGAAGATTTGATCGCACTGGCAAAATCCCGCGTCACCCGTCAACTAACTTTGGAAGAATGTCAGCAGTATTTGCATCTGGATGCATGTCCCATTGCACCGTAATTTCTCACTATCAAAATGAGGAGCAACATGACTATTAAACCGCTTCCCCACTCTGAACACTTCACATATCACGAACTGGCTGAAGGTGTATGGGCTGCCATCGTGATACCGACCGGGCTGGCAGCAAGCAACT
>CAZMQE010000011.1:20178-29329 GCA_964568115.1 uncultured Anaerolinea sp. | reverse complement strand
GATTGCACGCCGAGCTGCAGAGCTGTAAAATACCCTTAGACCGAGGGCGACGGAGGAAAATCGATCGCCTTCGGTCTATTTTGTTGACGATTCACCCCCGCTCATGGTATTATTCGCCCGCTAAAAAGCCAGCCTTAGGCTGGGATTTGTTTTTCAATTAACAGGAGCATTCTTATAAGCGCCAATGAATTTCGAGTAAATGAAGGCATTCGGGTTCCCGAAGTCCGCCTGATTGGACCCAACGGTGAGAACATCGGTGTGGTATCCATGAAGCAGGCTTTGCAGATCGCCCGCGATGCCGAAATGGATGTGGTGGAGGTTTCGCCCAACGCCGCTCCCCCAGTTTGCCGCGTAATGGATTTTGGCAAGTTCATTTATGAACGTGCCAAGAAAGACCGCGAAGCCAAAAAAGCGCAGACGAAAATTGAAGTCAAAGAGATCCGCCTGCGACCGAAAACGAACGAAGCACATCGCGGCTTCAAAGTGGACGATGCCCGCCGCTGGTTATTGGCTGGCAACAAAGTCCGCGTGACGATCAAGTTCCGTGGGCGCGAAATGGATTACCCCGAGATCGCGCTTGAAGATCTGAAAGAGATCGCCGCCGCACTGGCAGATGTCGCCATGGTGGAACAGGCTCCGCAAATGGAAGGTCGCACGATGCTCGTGTTGATGGCACCCCTCAAAGGCGTTGTCAAAAAGAAAGAGAAGAGCGAGCAGGCTCCGGCTGAGAAAGAAGCGAGCGCTCCCTCGTAAAGCAAGTCCCAAAGATGTTGAAAGTCCGCGGGCGGTAAGAGTAGTCCCGCGGTTTATTTTGTCTAAATCTGTTTGAAAGGAGAAATCAGCAATGCCTCGCAAAGCAAAAGCTGGAGGAAAGACCAAACTCAAGACCCACAAGGCGACTTCGAAACGTTTTCGCCTGACCGGTTCTGGCAAAGTTGTGCGCACTAAAGGCGGTAAGAGCCATTTGCGCCGACGCACATCCAAGCGCACCAAGGCAAACTTGAGTGAGATGCAGCCCGTAACGGCTCGCAAGATCATCAAGCGCATCAAGCGCCTTGCGCCGAATATGCAATAGTAGCGACGAGACGATCTCGTCCGCGAATGTCGTAATCAATTTAGTCGCGGCTTTCGGGTGTTTACAACTGGCGTGACCCGCCGACGCCCGCGAGTTTGCAGGAGAATAAAGAATGACTCGTGTTAAGGGAGGCCCGCAAGGGCACTTACGTCACAAAAAGATTTTGAAGATCACCAAGGGACAGCGCGGCGCCAAGAACCGCCTGTTCAAGCGTGCGAATGAGGCCATGCTCAAGAGCCTCTGGTACGCAACTCGTGATCGCCGCGTGCGTAAACGCGATCTGCGCAAATTATGGATCGCCCGTATCAACGCCGCAGCCCGCCTGAATGGCACCACCTACAGCAAGTTGGTGGCAGCGCTCAAGAAGGCAAGCATTGAGCTCAACCGCAAGATGTTATCCGACATGGCAATCCGCGACCCGAAGGCTTTTGCCGCCGTAGTCGCAAAAACGAAGTAGAAATTAAAGTCAATAATGTAGAGCGAGATAATATCTCGCTCTACTGTTTTAACGGGGTAAAATAATTGGATGAATACCGTTCTCACAGAGCACGTTTTATCAACAGGTCAAACACTTCAAATCGTTCAAGGCGACATTACCACCGAAACCGTGGATGCGATCGTCAACGCGGCGAACGAGCACTTGCAACACGGCGGCGGAGTCGCATGGGCAATCTCAAAAAAAGGCGGACCTGCGATTCAAAAAGAATCAGACGTCTGGATTCAACAGCACGGACCTGTCACTCACGCGCGTCCCGCATGGACCTCGGGCGGGCTCCTGCCTGCGAAATATGTGATCCACGCTGTGGGTCCCGTTTGGGGCGACGGTGACGAGGACAAAAAATTATCTCAAGCTGTGACTGGTTCGCTGCGCGTCGCAGATGAATTGAAGTGTGCTTCGATTGCATTACCCGCGATCTCAACCGGCATCTTTGGTTTTCCAAAAGACCGTGCGGCAAACATTATTTTTTCTACCATCGAGAAATATTTTGAAAGCAACGCATCAAATCTCAAGGTTGTGAAATTGACTCTGTTCGATCAGGCAACTGTGGATGTGTTTCTCAAATCCTGGCAAGGCAAGTGGGCACAATGATTACATCGTCACAAAACCCAAAACTAAAACTGGTTCGTGCTTTATTAGGACGTCCGAAGGAACGCCGTGAAGCGAATGCATTTGTGGTTGAGGGCATTCGCTTAATTGAAGAAGCTGTGACTGCCGGTTGGAAATTTCAATTCGTTTTATATAGTGATGGTCTCAATGAACGCGGACAGGACCTGCTTAAAGTATTGATCGCCCATCGTATTGAGGTGGATGAAGTCGCAGGTGACTTGCTTCAAAAACTCAGTGACACCGAAACCCCGCAAGGGATTCTCGCTGTGCTTGAGTTCACCAGTTTACCGATTCCTGCTACGCCACATTTCATCCTCATCCCTGATCAAGTCCGTGACCCGGGGAATCTGGGCACATTGATCCGCAGCGCGGCGGCGGCGGGCGTACAAGCACTCTTCCTGCCCGATGAAACAACCGATGCTTTTGCGCCGAAGGTTGTCCGTTCGGGAATGGGCGCTCACTTCCGGTTGCCGATCCATGTGTTGACTTGGGATCAGATCCGTGAAAACACAAAAGACATGCAGGTTTGTCTCGCGGATATGGATGGACAGTCCTTTTGGGAGACTGACCTCCGTAAACCGCTCGCTCTGATCGTAGGCGGCGAAGCGGAAGGCGCGAGTGAAGAAGCACGAAAACTGGCAACGCAAAAGATCTCGATCCCCATGGCTGGGAATGTTGAGTCACTCAATGCGGGCGTGGCAGGGTCTGTGGTGATGTTTGAGGTAGTGAGACAGAGGAGCAAGCCTGTTGGTTGAGTAGCCCCGTGTTTGTCGGGGCATATCGAAACCAACGAGTAAGCAAAGTGATTTTGTTACAAAGAATTTTCTGGTTAGTGGTGGTTTCGATACGTTCCTCGCTAACGCTCGGAACTACTCAACCACCGAGGAATTTATAAAATGAAAATCCGCTCAATCACTTACTTTTGCAATCCCAAATATCCGCTCGATGAAAAAGTCCTGCGCAAGGCTGGGAAGTTTCTCGCCAGCGCCAAATCTGCCTATGAAGCCGCAGGCTATGAAGTGCAGACGGTGCGGCTGGCAACAATCCCGTTTCCCAAAATATTAGGCGCCGAAAATATCAATAAATTGGCAGAATATACCGTCCAGATCGCTGACATCGCACAACAACTCAGCATCGGATATGTGTCATTGGGTCATGCCTTGCCTGAAATACCGCGCAGTTATGAAGTCATCCCTGATGCGATCTTCGTATCGAAAAACGCGTTCTTCAGTGGGATGATGGCTGACACCACGCGCGGACTCGATCTCGCCGCCGTCCGCGCCTGTGCAGAGATCATCGTCAAGTGTGCGCCGATCGAGCCGAATGGATTTGCCAATCTACAATTCGCCGCGTTGGCAAATGTCAAAGCGGGAGCACCATTTTTACCAGCCGCGTATCATGATAAGAATTCACCAGCTTTCGCCATTGCAACCGAGTCCGCTGACCTTGCTGTACAAGCTTTTGAGAACGCGAGAAGCATTGAAGAAGGCAGAAATAATTTAGTCAGTGAGATAGAAAAGCATGGCAAGAAATTAGCCGAAGTTGCCAAATCTTTGCGTGTGAAATTCTACGGAGTTGACTTCTCCCTCGCCCCCTTTCCGGATGATGCTCATTCACTTGGAAATGCCGTTGAAAAAATGGGTGTTCCCAAAATCGGACTGCACGGCTCCCTCGCCGCTGCCGCCATCTTGACCGAAGCCATTGACCGCGCAAACTTCCCACACACCGGCTTTAGCGGATTCATGCAACCTGTACTCGAAGACTCTGTCCTGGCAAAACGCGCCGCCGAAGGGACGCTGACGATCAAAGATGTTTTGCTTTATTCCACTGTCTGCGGAACTGGCTTGGATACGATTCCGCTACCGGGGGACACAACGTCAGAACAGTTGGTACCCCTGCTGCTGGATATCTCTGCGCTCGCGTTGCGCCTCGATAAACCGCTCACGGCACGCTTGATGCCTGTCCCTGGTAAAAAAGCGGGAGATGAAACGAGTTTCGATTTTGGTTTCTTTGCCAACAGCAAAGTGATGGCATTGGATTCAGCAGAATTGAATTCCCCATTCAATGGCAGTGAAGTTTTGCAAATCAAGAAACGATAATTACAAATCGTTGGTTGAGTAGGCGGCGTTCGTCCGCCGTATCGAAACCAACAAGTAATCAGAATAATTTTGCTTATATGGTGGTTTCGATACGTCCCGCGACGAACACGCGGAACTACTCAACCACCAAACTACAAAACTATCAAACTCTTAACTTCCACATCGTAATCGGCTCATCGAAACCCTTTAGATCGCCGCTAAAACTACTCAACGCGCTAGGCGGAATATTCTTCGCAATGAAATCGCGGATCTCAGGGTCGCTGTAAAAATCTTCGGTGAAGATCAACTCGCCGCCTTTGGAGAAACCCGGCAGGCGCGCTGTCATATTGACCGTGGAGCCAAAATAATCCAAACGGTCATTCAAATTGACAACAATACACGGTCCTTTGTGCAAACCAACTTTCAGCCACAACATCGGCTCGCCGCGTTCGGCAATGATGGTTTGCGCTTTCCAGACCGCTTTCAGCGCATCAATCGGATGACGGAAGGTCGCCATCACAGCATCGCCCATTGTCTTGACGATCCCACCGCCTTCTTCGGCGATGGCTTTCTCTAGAATTTCAAAATGCTCACGCACGCGTCCAAAGGCAGAAGCATCACCAATCTTGCGATACATGCGCGTTGAATCGCGCAAGTCGGTGAACATCAATACTACGGAGCCGATCGAGATCTCTTCGCCGGGTCGTACCACATCGGTGGCAAACAGATCACGGAAGACTTGTAGTGCCGTTACATCGGCGGCGGTGGCGGCTTGGTCGCTCCACGTGGTGCGCTCAAGCGTAAAGGTAGAGTCCGCTTCGGTGGCATTGATCAGGTTGAGGGTCGGAAGAAGCGAGACGTGTCCACCTTCCAGCGGGAATCCAAATGTCGTCGCGCGGATGTCCACTTTGTCAGCCCCATCTGTATCCGCAAATAAAGAAAGCGAGCCCGGCACGTTCGAAGCGCGCAAGGTGTAACGTCCCTGTTCAAGCTGCAAAGGTATCGGCAGGGGGCGCAAGGCCGAAATGGTTTGGGTCATAAAAACATGCGGCTGCATTTGCGGGCTGCCCACACAAAACGCCGCATTGAATTCGATCTTCATGATCGAAGGATTCGGTCTGAACACCACTTCGATGTTGTGATCGAAGTTCACGGTGAAATCGATTTGGCACGTATCGCAATGCGACGTGCCATGCACCTCAGCCAGATTGGTATGACCCTCGGTCGTGCCGCGGCATGAAGGACACAGCAGGTCCCAATACATATCGAGAATGCCCGCGCGCGTGGCACGCAAAAACATTTCCAACACGGCGCGGCGATTTACTTTCCAACGATCTGCGAGCGCGTAGGGGCGAATGCGTTGGAGCGACAGCTCATCGGCTTGATCGAAAAACTCTTCGAGACGTTTTACCAATTCAGAACTTGTACCCTGACTAACCACCGCCTCACTCTGTGACTTGAACCTGCTGCGCCCACTCGAACTTAATCCACGCGGACGCGTACCTTCAAGCGACAGATCGCCCTTTTGTGCAATGCGGTCATACAAGCGGAAGGCTTTCCCGAATCGACCTTTGGCGATCACACCGATTGCCAGCGGAATGCCGATCTGTGCCAAAATGTTGCTCGTATTGATCCAGGTTTGGTAAATGATACGTGTACCACCTTCAGGAAGCGGCTCAAGATTCACCTGCACACGCATATCATCCAGTGGACCTTTGCTGTACTTGCGCACGACGCCGAATGAATAGGGATATGTCCACTCGAAGGGTTCTTCCTCCCACTCCACCTGCACGACCGGGATCTTCATGCGCAGTTTTTTGGTCCCCATCACATTGCTGAGCGTCTCCACTTCCGGCTGACCGGTATCGCGGTTAAAGCGGTTGGTATCCGAGGCGAAGGGCCAGATCGCTTCGGGTGCGGATTTGATATCCCATTGCCAGTGAAAGTAGAATTCTTTTGCCATGTTGGTTGGTAGACGCGGGCGAATGCTTGAATTTTACAGTAAACAACATAAGAATACCATTGCTATCGCCATCCAGTCTTACGAATCCATTAACCCATAGGGGCAAGCCGCTGTCCTCGGCGGCGTTCTCTGGATAACCCTGCGCCGACAAGGGAGCAAGAAGCATTAAGTGTTCATTATCTACAAGAGATAACCTTCGGAATTTGAAAAGCTATAACATGTAACCTTCATATACTTGACATGGTATGTTTTCGTTTTAGAATTGATTGAGAGCAGAAGTTGGAGGGTTCTTTTTTAGGAGACACTATGGGTCGGAAAACAAGTTACAAGAATACTAATGGAGCTAAGACACGTAAGGTAGAACCAACAGTCTGGGTTGCAGCTATTGGTGGCATGGTTACAATAATTGTGGCATTATTTAACTTTCCTCCTTTCGTTGCCTACTTCACACCACATCCAACATTAACACTATCGCCCACTTTTACCCTAACCTCAATATTTTCACCAACACCGCTTAGCTCTGATACTCTAACGCCAGTTGCCACCAACACATTCGCTCCTTCTGTCTCTCCAGCACTCACAGACACGCCTACCCCTATCATTATACCGACTGACACCCCTCGGTCGTCTATAATATTGGTAAGCTTGGTTGCTGATAGCCGTTCAGGAAAGTCACCATTAACCGTAAGATTTGATGCGCGGTCTTCTTATCTGCTGACGCCTGACGGGATAAAACATCCATGCCAAACTGGAGCATGCCATTACACCTGGAGCGCTAATTTAATAGGTCAGGTATCAGGGAGACCTGACACCGATAGCGGGGGCACCTTTCGCCACACCTTCAGCGATAAGGGAACTTACATAGTGACAGTTCAGGTATGTTGGGGCATGGATCGACTCTATTGCTCAGAAGCCAGTACCTTTATAGAAGTAACACCCTAACTCGGGCGAGCCGAAACCAAAAAGGCTCGAACCACTGAGACACGAAGGCACTGAGAAAAACCTTTTTAAAATCTCCGTGTTTCTGTGACTCCGTGGTTAGCAAAATTCTTGCTTTTTGTACAAGTATTTAACTGCTAAGTTCTTAATATGCTCATGCTGAGTCAAGCTGCTTGAGTCAAGCGGTTTGACTCTGTTAACGAGACCTTAACCCGTGGGGTGAAAAGGCTTATGGTATAGTTTGTTGACAACCATGCCAGAAACTATTCTCGTCGTTGAAGACGAACCCGCTCTACGTGACACACTCACCTACAATCTGAAAAAGGACGGCTTTACCGTGGAAGCCGTTGGCGATGGGCGCTCGGCACTCGAATCCGCCCGCCGCCTGAAACCTGATCTGATCGTGCTCGACCTGATGATCCCCGAAATTGACGGCTTCGAAGTCTGCCGCATTCTGCGCAAGGAAATGCCGACACCCATTCTGATGCTTACCGCGCGGGATGATGAAATTGACCGTGTCGTTGGTCTTGAAGTGGGCGCGGATGATTATCTAACCAAGCCCTTCTCGATGCGCGAACTGATGGCGCGCGTCAAAGCGCAATTGCGCCGCACGCGTATCATGCAGGAAGAACTAGCGAAAACCACGCCCGAAAAGCCGCATGAAAAATTGACCTTCGGGAATCTCGTGATCAATCTCACCCGTCAGGAAGTGCTTTTCGATAACGAGCCGCTGCCCATCAAACCGCAGGAATATCAACTTCTGCTCTTCTTCGCCGAACACAAGGGACAAATGCTCTCGCGCGAGTTTATCCTTGAGCGCGTCTGGGGCTGGGATTTCATCGGTGATAGCCGCACGGTGGATGTGCATGTGAGATGGCTGAGACAAAAGCTCGAAGATGATCCCAGCAATCCAATCCGCATCGTTACGGTAAGGGGCGGCGGGTATCGCTTTGAAGGATGAGGCAATTTACGATTTTCGATTTTGGATTTACGATTGAGCTAAGATTTTTTGAACCACGGAGTCACTGAGACACTGAGAAAGAAAAATAAAATCTCCGTGACTCTGTGTCTCCGTGGTTATTTTTTCACTTTGAACTCAGCATGAATTACACTCTTGTTCTCACGATCATCGCCATCCTCATCGCCGCGTGGTATGCGTGGCGTTATACCAAACTGCGCCGCGAGATGGATGAGTACGCCAGCCGCGTACGTCAACAACGCCTCAATACCGAGAGCAAGGAACTCGACAACTTATCCAGCGCCGTTGCATCGCTGACATCCACCTTCAACACGCAACATGCAACCCTCGATGCTGAACGCGCCCGCCTTGCCACCGTCCTTGAACAGATGACCGATGGCGTGCTCATCGCAGATGCACAGGGCATCATCCAATTTGCAAACCCCGCCGCGGGCAAACTCTTTCAAACATCCAATCCCATCAATCGCAGTCTCACCGAAGTCATTCGCAACCATCAACTCGTCGAAGCCTGGCGGCGCTGTCAGCAGACGCGCGAACTGCAAAGCGAAACGGTAGAAGTGCCCGCGCGTCATCAATTTTTGCAACTTGTTGTCATCCCTGATTCACATTCCAGTGGCAGCCTGCTGCTCGTGCAAGACCTCACCCGCATTCGCCGTCTCGAAACCGTACGCCGCGATTTCATCAGCAACCTCTCGCATGAACTCCGCACGCCATTGGCATCGCTCAAAGCCCTCGCCGAAACTTTGCAAGACGGCGCCTTGGATGATCCGCCCGCCGCCCGCCGCTTCATTGACCAGATCCAAATCGAGACTGACGCACTGACTCAAATGGTGACTGAGCTACTGGAACTCTCCAAGATCGAATCCGGTCGCTTCTCTCTGGACCTTCAGCCTGCTGCGGCTTGCGATCTACTTAACTCTGCATCCAGGCGCATGCAACTGCAAGCCGAGCGCGCGGGATTAAGTCTGCGCGTGGAATGTGCGGATGACCTGCCCAAGATCAAGATCGA
>CAZMQE010000011.1:0-20078 GCA_964568115.1 uncultured Anaerolinea sp. | reverse complement strand
CGGGATTAAGTCTGCGCGTGGAATGTGCGGATGACCTGCCCAAGATCAAGATCGATTCACAACGACTCGAACAAGTGTTGGTCAACTTGATGCACAACGCGGTCAAGTTCACACGTTCAGGCGGCGAAGTGGTTCTCGGAGCAGAGGCAGGTATCGGTGAAGCCCCCTACGGGGATGTTATCCGATTCGCTGTGCGGGATACAGGCATCGGCATCCCGGTGGAAGATGTCGAAAGGATCTTCGAACGTTTTTATCGCGTCGATAAATCCAGAACCGGCAGCGGCACAGGGCTGGGGCTATCCATCGCGAAACATATCGTCGAAGCACACAACGGCAAGATCTGGGCGGAGAGCGTTGAAGGGCAAGGCAGTACGTTTTATTTTTCGATCCCAATACAATAAAAAATCCTGACGAGTGTCAGGATTTTTTATTGCGATAATTATTTTTCATCAACCACTCTTGCACATCCACCGCCTTATCTTCGCTGGGCGGCTTGAGGCGCACATAGGTGCCATCTGATTTCATGACACGGGCACGCACGTTATCATTTAAGTAGGTTGCCAGCATTCTTTGGCGCAAATAATGGATATGCTCCGGGTTTTCAACAGGGAAGACCACTTCCACGCGATGATCCTGGTTGCGGCGCATCAAGTCGGCACTGCCCATGTAGATCTCTTCCTTGCCATTGTTGTGGAAGTAAAAGACGCGGCTATGTTCAAGATAACGCCCCACGATGCTGGTCACTTTGATGTTATCGCTCACGCCTTTGACACCGGGTCGCAGACAGCACATACCGCGCGCCAGCAGATCCACTTTGACACCAGCCTGCGAAGCTTCATAAAGCAATTCGATAAACATCGGGTCAACGACCGAATTGACCTTGAAGATCAGATGCGCAGGGCGACCGGCTTTGGCATGTTCGATCTCACGCCGGATCAATTTCTCCAAGCCCGTGCGGAGATTGACAGGTGCAACCAGTAATTTCTTGAAATGCTGTTTTGTAGAATAGCCGGTCAGGTAATTGAACAGGTCTGTAACGTCCGAACCCATTGCATCATCGCAAGTGAAGATACCAATATCTTCATAGATGCGCGCCGTGACCGCGTTGTAATTACCCGTGCCCAAATGTAGATAACGGCGAATCCCCTCCCCTTCCTTGCGCACGACCATGGTGACTTTGCAGTGAGTCTTGAGTCCCACCAAGCCATATACCACATGGACGCCTGCTTCTTCCAACATTTTTGCCCAGCCGATATTGCTCTCTTCATCGAAACGCGCCTTAAGTTCCACCAACACCGCCACCTGCTTGCCACGTTCACTAGCTTCAAGCAGGGCTTCCACCACCGGCGCGTTTTGTCCCACACGGTAAAGTGTTTGTTTGATCGCCAACACATTGGGGTCGCGCGCTGCCGCTTTGAGAAAATCAACTACAGGGCTAAAGGAATCATACGGCTGATGCATGAGGATATTTCCGCGTTTGATCGCCTCAAAAATATCACCTGCCAGCATGGCATTTTCAAAAACTTTTGGCACCACCGGATGATAAACCGGGAACTTCAAATCATGCCGTTCCACATTGCCATAGATCTGCCAGAGACTGCTCAAGCCCAACGGCGCAGGCGACACATACACATCATTCTCACGAATCTCAAGGTTATCGATCAATAATTGACGCACGGCAACGGGCATGTTTTCATGAATTTCCACCTGTACCACCGAACCAAATTTGCGTTTGCGAATGCTTTGCTGCATGGTCTCGAGCAGATCATCCGCTTCGATCTCCTGGATCTCCACATCGGCATCGCGGATGATGCGGAAGGGATATGCCGCAACCACTTCCAGCCCGGGAAAGAGCGGCGCAAGATTTGCCATAACGACCTGTTCCAACCACACAAAGTAATGATGATGGGGAATCGTCCCATCCTTGCGCGAGCCGCCCGAGGAGCGTTTGATGGCAACAAAGCGCGGCAACGTATCAGGCACCTTCAACCGCGCAAATTTTTCGTTGCCCTTTTTATCCTTGATCACAATTGCCAGGTTCAAGCTCAGGTTGGAAATATGCGGGAAGGGATGTCCCGGGTCAAGCGCCAGAGGCGTCAGCACCGGATAGACAACTTCGTGGAAATAATCGTTGACCTTCTTTGCCTGCACTTCACTGAGCTTGGGGTAATCCAAAATATGGACGCCCTCTTTATCCAGTTTGGAAACTAATTTCTTGTTGAAGAAGTGCAATGCATTCCCATACAGTTCCAGCGAGACTTTGCGCATCGCTGCCAAAGCCTCGGGCGGGGTCAGCCCATCTGGGAACACTTCCATGATCCGAGCCTCCACCTGCTTGCGGATGCCCGAGACGCGCACCATGAAGAACTCGTCCATATTCGAGCCGAAGATGGCGAGAAACTTCAAGCGTTCCAGCAATGGATTGCGTTCATCCAACGCTTCGTCAAGGACGCGGCGCTGAAATTCGAGCAGGCTGAGCTCACGGTTGAGAACTAAAGTGGCAGGTAGGGGCTGTGTCTCTTTGGGCATGCGGTTATGCTAACTCACTTAGGATTTTGGGTGTAAGCAGCCATTCCAGAACTGCTTTGCGTTCAGTGTGTAGGTCATCAGAGGAAAGGCAACAGACGCCACCATTCTTGAGGTTGATGGTCAGCTCAGGATTCCCTGCGATCAGTGTACCGATCAAAACGCTCAAACACGGTTCATGACCAACCAGCACGAGTTCATCTACGCTGTATTTTTCGTTGATCTCGCCGATGATGTTATCGGCATTACCCATCGGTACGAGGGCTTCACTGAAAGCCAGTTCCTGTTTGTATTTTAACACCTTCGCTAGAATCTCTGCGGTCTGTTGGGCGCGGACGTAGGGACTGGAGACGATCAAGTCCGGTTTCACATCCAACTCTTTGAGGGCGGAGGCGATGTCTTTCATTTTATCGCGGCCCTTTTCGGTGAGCGGACGCAGGCTGTCATCTTCATAGCCGGGTGTGCCGGGGTCTACGGCATTGCTGTGACGGATCAAATAGATTTTCATTCGGTTTTCTCCCAGGGGAAAGGTTGTTCTGGCGCAGAACGCCAAAAGTTTTCGATTTGGTTCAACGCTGAGGCATAGGTCGAAATGGCTTCAGCGTGGCGATGTTCATAGTAACGGCGCACAGGCTCAGGGTTGGGAAAAGAGGCGTGCTCTGCAAAGTCTGCCAGCGTCTGCGCGAAGACTTCTACATCCTGTATCTCACCCATCAGCGATTGATAGTCGTTCATGCGTTTGAGGTTCTCGATGGGAAAATCGCTCAATATAGGCTGAGCGATCTCGATCATGTAACGCAAAGATTTAAAGGCGATGCGCACGCGATGGATGGTGGCGGAGCGGGTCAGGTCCACCCAACCGAGGCGTTGTTGGGTGACCAAGTATACATCGTCAATCGCCTGCAGGATCTGAGAACTGAGTTCACCGCCCGTTTCGGCTGCGAGGGCTTCATGCGTTTTACGGATGCGCTTGGTGACTTCGGATGACTCGAGTTGTTTTATTTTTTTACGGAGGGTGCGCAATAATTTTTGCTCGGTGAATTGCAGATGCTTCTGAAAGTCATGCAGCTGCGGAAGTTCCTGCATGACTTCAGAGAGCTCGGCAAGGATGACCTGGGTATCGCGCAAGTCATCAAATTCATCAAGCTGGTCTTTGAACGCGCGCGTTAATTTTTGCAAACGCGGGCGCGGGGCAATTGAATGTAACAGTTGAATGAGTGCCAACATGCGCCGCGTGGCAACCCGCAGGTCATGGACAGCCTCATTGGAAAACTCTGCGCGACACCGTTTCAGTTCCGCGCGATAGTTCTTCCAACGGCTTTCCAAGGCTTCGAGGAGAAGCTGATTTGTGTCTGATTTTGTTTCTTCGATCAATGGTGTTGTCATACGAATTCCATTATTGTATTTCGAGTTTCACGCCAAATACTTCTTCGAACAAAGACTTGTGTTTGGACAATGACCAATTCTCGAGCATCAAGTCGCTTTTACCGGATAATTGGATCTGCCAGCCAGGTTTTGTTTCTTTCAAAGTCACATGGGTCACCGGGTTGGCATGGCTGGTATCCATTGCATCGGCAAGACGCAGGAGTGCAGAAAGCTTGGTGACGATCGCACGGTCCTTTTGATTCAGGGATTTGAAATTGTCATCAGCAGTGGTCGGTGCTTGTTTACGGTGATAACGGACCAGATTGGCAACGATGTTTTGCTCACGCCCAGTCAAACCGATCAGGCGATTCACGCTCAACAAATAATAACCGTGCTTTTCATGATCGACCGTGTTGATGAAATGACCAATATCGTGCAACAAAGCAGCGAGCTCAAGCAGGAGCACGTTGCCATCATCCAATTCGTGCAGTGCTTTGGATTGTTCGAAAATACAGGCTGCCAGTTTGGCAGTCAGACGCGCGTGCTTTTCATCGAATTGATATTTACGTCCCATGTGCAAGGCTGATTCCCACGCCTGTTCCCTGCGCTGTGGGCGCGGACTGCGCGACAGGTCTTCGGCAATATCGAGCAGAATACCGTCCTTCAACCCTACATTGGGAATCGCGATCTGTTTGACACGTGCCTCGCTGGCGATCATATGCAACACAATGGCAGCGGGCAGGATCACATCCGCGCGATCAGGGCGGAGTTTCAATTTTTGGATGCGTTCTTTATAGCTCAAACGATTAAGGCGCTCGATCAATTCTGCAAGTTCATCCAGCGTGACAAAACGGTCACTATCCGCTTTAAATAATTTCTGACGTAAACGCCCGATCTCTTCCACGTTTCCGCCTGTCGCTGCACAAACCTGGATTTTCTCACCCCCGATATCACGCTCGATCCGATAACGCGCAGCTTCGGCATATTCACGGACAAGTTTGCCGAAAGGGTGTTTGGAATTATCTTTTGTATCCAGCTTTTCCAACAGACGCACCGTACCCATGTTGTAGCTTTCGGAGGAAATAATATTCTGCCCGGTGGAAATGGTGACTTCGACACTGCCCCCGCCGATATCGATCAACATCGTGCGTTTGTTTTTCAAATTCAACGCGTGGACAACTGCCAAATGAATGAGGCGCGCTTCCTCTTCCCCGCTGATGATTTCCAGTTCGATACCGCTTACACTCAGTACACGCTCGATCAATACATTGCCATTCGATGCCTCACGCGCCGCACTGGTGGCAACGGCGCGCAGCCGTTGAATGCCATAATTATCTGCCACATGCTTGAAGCGCAAAAAGGCTTCCTCGGTCTGCTGGATGGTTTCCTGCTCAAGATAACCCTTACTAAAAACATCCTGACCCAGCCGCACAGGCAGGCGGATGTTCTCGAGCGTGTTCACCCGCCAGGCTTCATCCACTTCGCCAACCACCATACGCATGGCATTGGATCCAACATCAATTGCCGCGATCTTCGACATCAGTTCTCATGGTTCGATAATACGAGCTCATCGGCTACAGGGATGGCTTCATACCGTTCGCCTGTAACCATGTAAATCACACGTTCACAGATATTTGTCGTGCGATCTCCCAACCTTTCAAGGTTATGAGCAACCCAGATGATGTAATTCGCACGCTCGATGTTTCTGGCTTCCTGCACAACACTGCCAACTGCATCGTAATACAGTTGAGTGTAACACTCATCAATGATGTCATCATCCTGAATAATGGCTTTGGCAGTCTCTACATCCTCGTCCGCGAACGTCGTCAGCGCGCGATGGAGCATATCCACGGCTTTTTCTGCCATGGCATACACCTCCCGTAAGATGAATGGCATGCTCAGGCCCCCTGAGCGAATGTTGATATTCGCGATCCCACTGGCGTAGTCACCCATGCGCTCCAATTCGGTGCAAATATCCAGGCTGGCAGCCAGCGTCCGCAAGTCACGGGCGATCGGTTGCTGCGTTGCCATGAGGGTCATGATGGTTGACTTGACCTCGAAGCGCTTCCGGTTAATGTATTTATTGTTGACGATCACAAAACGTGAACGCTCTACGTTATTGTCCCTCAACGCCTCCACAGACTTCATCACGGCGTCTTCCACCATGCTACCCAGCAAAAGGACATCGTCTTTTATTTCCTGCATTTCCTGGCGAAAGGTTGTACGTGACATAAGTTTGTTCCTGAGTTGGATGTGAGGGCTATGTTACTTTAACACAGCACAATTAACACCCCTGGAAAGGTATGTTAACGATTGGTAAATGAAATACGCCCACAAAACTGCCCCCGAACGGCTTTGCGTAATTGTTGTGTGTTGGCAAACTCCTTGCAAAGCACAGATTTGGGACTCCGTGCTATCCTAGGGGCATGGAAATTCTCCTCCTTTTGATGGTGTTTGGTTTGCTGGTTGTCTTCGCTGTCGATGCAGGACAAAAGCGACGTGCCTACCTGTGCCAGCGGGTAGGGGTCACGAAGCGTTCGTCGTAAGCGTATCCAACGAAACAACGAATCTCTCCTCTTCACAAGAGCTCGGTCTCCTCCCGGGCTCTTGTGAATTTAAAGGGCAGAAATCGTCCCGAAGGTCTTGAATGGCTCGGTTAAGTCACTCACAACCCCACCTGCACTTGCGTGCGGTGCAAGTGTCGGGACGGTGTATTTAATCGTTAACCAACTCTTAAACCATTCTTGATGATTCATTAAGTCGGCGCTGTTAGACTTTGGGGGTATTCAAAGAAGAGAACTTGAAACACAGCGGAAACCGATGGCTATCCAAATCCATACAATCCCTTCAAGCATTCTTCATAAATACCTGACATTAACTTGCTAGACTATAGAGGTTCGAAACTAAACAATTAACCTCTTTCCTAAAGGAGAAATAGTATGGGACTCGCTGATTTACACATACACACAATCTACAGCTACGACGGGACAGCCTCCGTACCCGCCGTGCTGACACGCGCCAAACAGATCGGGTTGGATGTGATCGCCATCACCGACCACGATGAAATTGCCGGTTCGCTCAAAGCCCTGGAACTCGCGCCCAAATACGGCGTAGAGGTCATCCCGGCAATTGAGATCACCACAGCGGAGGGCGATCTACTGGCATTGAACATCACAAAAAAAGTTAACCGTGATTTACCCCTGATCGACACCATACTTAAAGTCGGTGAATTGGGCGGTTTCTGTATTGCCCCACACCCCATGGCAGGCGGCTTTGGCATGAAAAGCCTGAATGCCTATTCGATCTTGCGCGCGCTTCGTAATGCTGAAGTTGCAAAAATATTGATCGGCATCGAAACGTACAACGCCACCGCCATCGACAAAATGAGCAATCACTATGCACGCATTCTGGGCAATAAATTAAATCTTGCCAAAACCGCCAGCAGTGATGCGCATGTGATAGAGACCATCGGGTTGGGTGTCACTGAATTCGAAGGTCACACGGCAAAACACTTGATCAAAGCACTCAGATCAGGGAACGTGGGACACCGTAAGCAAAAAGAATGGAACTCAGCTTACATTCTGGGAAGCTGGGCAACTCATTACATTGGCAGTGCCTTTACGCGCTTCGCCAATGCCGCATAACTGGAGAAAAAATGATCCCTCTTACTTTTATGATTACCGGTCTGATCGTTGTGGTCGCGATTGACACCGCTCAAAAGCGCCGTAATTATTTGAAGCTCAATAAATAAAAATGACAAAACATATTCTCGTAACAAATGATGATGGCGTCATGGCGCCCGGCTTGCTCGCGCTCGTGCAGGAAATGCGGAAGCTTGGAAAAGTTACCGTGATGGCACCAGACCGAAATTGGTCCGGAAGCGGGCACGTCAAAACTTTGGATCGTGCATTGCGCGTCAAGGAAGTCCGCCTGGCAGATGGCACGCAGGCATTCGCCAGTGACGGTGCCCCATCCGATTGTGTGGCGCTTGCCACGCTCGGCTACTTCAAAGAACCGATCGATATCGTCGTCTCCGGCATCAACGCAGGCGCAAATCTGGGGCACGATGTCACCTACTCTGGAACAGTGACTGCCGCAATGGAAGCCGTGATCGCGGGCGTACATGGTGTGGCAGTATCGCTTGAAACTGTGGATGGATTCATTGGCGAAATTGACTATAGACCCGCAGCCCATGCCGCATCGCGAGTCGTTCGCCAAGTCCTTGAGAACGGTCTTTCGCACGAAATCCTGCTCAATGTCAATGTGCCTTTTCTAGCTGACAACAAGATCCGCGGCGTGATCCTTACCCGTCAGGGTTTGCGCGTTTACCACAGCAAACTCGATGAACGCATCGACCCGCGTCACAAACCCTATTACTGGATCGGCGGCGACGCGCCCACCGGTGTGCCCGAACGCGGCACCGATGTCGGCGCATTGGCGGAAGGCTTTGTCTCCGTCACACCGCTCCAACTCGATCTCACTGCCTATCGGGCATTAACCGATCTGAACACCTGGCACTGGGACGAATCCCCTTTTGAAACTACATTGCTGGAAGCGTCTGAAAAAATGACGCTCTTCCGCAGTGATTAGCTTCTCTCCTCCTTTAGTGGTCTCCTTTGCGAGACAATGCCCGTCATTCAGCGAGATGACGGGCATTTATTTTTTAAACTCTGGAGTCAAGGAGCTTTCTACTTGTTAATCGGACAGGAAGTTGTCCGATTCCAGAGTGAAACCCTTAACAAGACGTTAACCTGTTCTTCTCTTGACCTTAAACAGCGCCTGATAAGATTTCAAAGTATAAAAAACATAGGAGAAAAATAGAAATGAAAAAATTAGTTCGCCCCTTACTGTTCGTATTTGTGATCTTGAGCTTCGTGCTCGCCGCATGTGGCGCACCCGCCGCCACCGAAGCGCCTGTCGTTGTTGAACCGACCGCCGCACCTGTTGAACCCACTGCCACCACCGAACCGACCGCGGTTCCCACCGTAGACCCGCTGGCGATGTACCTGCCTGACGCCGTTTCAGGTGACATCGTTACCGCTGGTTCATCCACCGTCTTCCCGCTTTCTGAGCGCATGTCCGAACTCTTCCAACAGGAAGGTTATACCGGCAATATCACCGTCGATAGCATCGGCACCGGCGCTGGCTTTGAACGCTTCTGCAAAACCGGAGAAACCGATATCTCCAATGCATCCCGCAAGATCAAGGATAGCGAAGTGGAGAACTGCAAAGCTCTTGCTACTCCGCGCGAACCGATCGGCTTCCGTGTAGGTACCGATGCCTTGACCGTGGTTGTCAGCAGTGAAAACGATTTCGTCACCGCTCTCACCAAGGAACAACTCGGCAAGATCTTCACCGCCCAATACACCAAGTGGAATGAAGTTGACCCGGCCTTCCCCGCTGAAACCATTTTGGTCTACGGTCCCGGCGCTGATAGCGGCACGTTTGATTACTTCAATGAAGCTGTTGTAGCTCCGCTCTATCTCAATGCTGATGGCAAGGCTGATACCGCTGCCGGTAAAGCCGCTCTGCTCGGCGCCGCTGGTGCCCAGTTCTCTGAAGACGACAACGTGCTTGTCCAGGGTGTGGAAGGTTCCAAGTACGCCATTGGTTACTTCGGCTTCGCCTACTTCTCTGAGAACTCCGGCAAGTTAAAGGCTGTGGCTGTTGAAGGTGTTGAACCTTCCGAAGCCACCGTGAACGACGGCTCCTACCCCATCTCCCGCCCGCTGTTCATCTACTCGGATGCCAACATCCTTAAAGAGAAGCCCCAAGTTGCTGCGTTCATCTACTTCTACCTGACCAACGTTGACAACGAAATTACAGATGTGGGCTACTTCCCCGCTCCCGATGCCGACCTTCAGGCTGCCCTCGATGCGTGGATGTCTGCCACTGGCAACTAAAAGCAAGCCAAACAAATAATACCCTGGGCTGATCTCTGAAAATGGGATCAGCCCATTCACGCTGTAAAAGGCAAAATGAAAATAGAAAACACAATCACTGAAAATAAGAACTTTCGCCCGTTCGATCTAAAAAAGAAAATGCGTCTCGGTGAAAGCTTGATCCAAGCCCTGCTATTCATCGCCGGGGTTTTATCCATTTTCATCACGATCGCCATCGTCTACGAATTAGGCAAAGAAGCCTGGCTGTTCTTCGGCAACCCGGATGTCACCTTCGCCAAATTTTTTGGCACCACAAATTGGCAACCAAGTATTGGACAATTTGGGATCTGGCCCCTGGTGACATCCACCTTAATCACAAGCCTGATCGCGATGAGCATCTCGCTTCCACTCGGACTGGCAGCTGCTCTGTATCTAAGTGAATATGCCTCCCCGAAAGCGCGTTCTACTTTAAAACCCATTCTTGAAATCCTGGCGGGCATCCCAACGGTGGTCTATGGTTATTTTGCCTTACTGTTTGTGACACCGATCATTCGCTCCCTGCTCGGCGAAGACAACGTGGAAGTGTACAACATGCTGTCTGCCGGGCTTGTGATGGGCATCATGATCCTGCCCTTGATCTCCTCCATGAGCGAGGATGCCTTCAGCGCAGTGCCACGCCCGTTGCGCGAGGGCGCTTACGCCATGGGCGCCACCAAACTGGAGACCAGCTTACAGGTGGTGCTGCCCGCTGCCCTGTCCGGGATTGGAGCCGCAGTCATCATCGGCATCTCGCGCGCCGTTGGCGAAACGATGATCGTAGCGGTCGCCGCAGGCTCGGGACCCAACTTCACCTTCAATCCACTCAAAGCCGCAGAGACCATGACCGGTCACATCGCCCGCATTAGCGGCGGCGACTTGAGCTACAACTCCATTGATTACACCAGTCTCTTCGCCATTGCGTTGATGCTGTTTTTGGTAACGCTCGTCTTAAATTTGATCAGCCAATATGTTGTGCAAAGATTTAGAGAGCAATATGAATAAAGCTTCTAGTCGGGAAACCAAGCTATGAATCAGAATAAAAGTCATTTCCCTGAAGGCGATACCTTTCGCCGTGAATTAAACGGACGCTATCGCAGCGCAACCATTGGGCAGATCATTTTTCTTTCCGCGTTGTTGATCGCGATCATCAGCCTGACCGCGCTGCTCTATAACATTGTAGATGGCGCCTTTGGATACACTGCCTACGAATACAAAGTTGATCCGGCGACGATCACTTCCAAACCTTTGAATGAATTAAGCCAGCCGGAATTGCTGGAAATACTCAAAGCCAACATCTCCAATGGCGCCTATAACAAACTGAATAATGAACAGGCGATGGAGACTCGTTCTCAGGCAGATCTCCTGTCGCTTGTTTTGGAAAGAATTATCCGCATCGATACCAAGGCAACCTGGTCGCTCACCCAATCCCTGTTTCATAAGGCTGAGATCGAAGCCGAAGTTGCCGAAAATTATCCCGATGCCAGGCTCGAATTTCGCAACTGGCTGACGATGAGCTTTCTGACTTCGCCCATGTCATCACGGGCTGAATTTGCAGGGGCACGCACTGCGATCCTGGGATCTTTATGGCTGGTGGGGATTGCCGTTTTATTTGCTCTGCCCATTGGCATTGGCGCGGCTATTTATTTACAGGAATATGCGCCAAGGAATCTATTCACTCGCATTATCCAAACCAATATCAACAATCTGGCAGGCGTTCCGAGCATTGTGTATGGCATGCTCGGGCTGGCGCTCTTTGTCCGCGTGTTGGAACCATTTACGAGCGGCAGCATGTTCGGCGTCACCGATTCAAACGGACGCACAGTGCTTGCCGCCGGTTTAACCATGGGCGTCCTAGTCTTACCGCTCATTATTATCAACGCCCAGGAAGCCATCAAAGCCGTACCGGATTCATTACGCCAGGCGGCTTACGGCGTGGGAGCCACTCGCTGGCAAACGATCTGGCATCACGTTCTACCAAATGCAATCGCTGGTATTCTGACAGGCACCATTCTGGCGATCTCACGCGCCATCGGCGAAACGGCGCCCTTGATCGTGGTAGGCGCATCGACTTTCATTACGGTTGACCCGAATGGACCTTTCTCCAAATTCACGGCATTGCCCATTCAGATCTATCAATGGACAACCCGCGCCCAATCTGAATTTCATGCCATTGCCGCCAGTGCCATTATCGTGTTGATGGTTTTATTGCTCTCCCTCAACGCAACAGCGATCATACTGCGCAATCGCTTTCAGCGCAGACTGTAACTCAATTTTGTGGATGTGACTCATGGAAAATATTCAAACACCCGAATACGCAATTACGACCAATAACCTTTCGATCCATTACGGCAGTTATACCGCTGTAAAAAATGTGAACATCAAAGTGGAAAGGCAAAAGGTCACCGCGATCATCGGACCATCCGGTTGTGGAAAATCTACACTGCTACGCGCTTTCAACCGTATGAATGACTTTGTGCCGAATTGCCGCGTGACCGGCGAACTGCTTTTACACGGGCAAAACCTATACAGCAAGGAGGTTGACCCGGTGGAAGCGCGGCGGCGCATCGGCATGGTCTTTCAAAAACCCAACCCATTCCCAAAATCCATTTATGAGAATATTGCCTGGGGCGCGCGCATCAACGGCTTCAAAGGCAACATGGATGAACTGGTGGAACAATCCCTGCGTGGCGCGGCGTTGTGGGATGAAGTGAAGGACCTTTTGCAGAAAAGCGCCTACGAGCTTTCCGGTGGTCAGCAACAACGCTTGTGTATCGCCCGCACGATCGCCATTCAACCCGAGATCATCTTAATGGACGAACCCGCCTCAGCCCTTGATCCCATTTCGACCCTGCGTATCGAAGAGTTGATGCAGGAACTGAAAAAGAATTACACCATCATCATCGTTACGCACAACATGCAACAGGCGGCGCGCGCTTCTGATTACACCGCCATGATGATGATCGACGAGCAACGCTCCGGCGGTGTGATCGAATTCGACGACACCAAAAAGATCTTTACCAACCCCAAAGACAAACGCACCGAAGATTACGTTACCGGCAGGTTTGGCTAATATTTAGGTATATAATATGGCGAACCGCAGAGGAAATGAGGAATTTATGCTTCGTAAAACATTTGAAAGTGAAATCAAACAAGTTAAGGATGATGTGCTGATGCTCGGCAGTATGGTCGAGCAGGCAGTTGTCGACGCGGTTGAAGCGCTGAAGAAGCGTGACATTAAGTCAGCTGAAAAGATCTTCCAGGAAGACCGGGCGATCAACGGCAAACGCTTCGAAATTGAAAATAAACTGATGGTACTGATCGCCACCCAGCAGCCCATGGCGCACGATCTGCGTTTATTGGCATCCTGCATGGAAATTATTTCGGAATTGGAACGCATGGGTGACTACGCCAAAGGCATCGCCAACATCAACATTCGCATGGGCGACACAGCCTTGCTCAAGCCGCTGATCGACATCCCGCGCATGGCACAAAAAGGCGCAGACATGCTGCACCGCTCGCTGACCGCTTTCGTCAACGAAGATGTGGAAGCCGCCAAAAAGATCCCCATTGAAGACGATGAAGTGGATGCGCTTTACAACCAGATCTACCGCGAGTTGATGATGTTCATCATTCAAGACCCGAAGACCATCGAACGCGCGAACTGGTTATTGTGGGTGGCTCATAACCTGGAGCGTTTCGCTGATCGTGTGACGAACATTTGTGAACGGACCGTTTTTATCGCCACTGGTGAAATGGCTGAGATCAAGTCCACTGACGACGAGTTCTGGAAGCAACAGCATCAGGAAAAATAATTGCAAAAATCCGCTGAGTTCGCTCAGCGGATTTTTTATTGTGGTTCACAGGCGGCTACCACCTGCTTGGCTCTTATCCCATCCTGCCCGTAATATACGCCTCGGTCAATTCCTGTTTGGGGCGGGTGAACATATCGTTTGTTTCGGCAAATTCCACCAATTCGCCCAGCCAGAATAAACCCGTATAATCAGAAACACGCGCAGCTTGTTGCATGTTATGCGTCACGATCACGATCGTATAGTCCTGCTTTAATTCGGCGATCAGCTCTTCAACACGCAAGGTGGCAATCGGGTCCAGCGCAGAAGTGGATTCATCCATGAGGATGACTTCGGGTTGCACGGCGACGACGCGGGCAATGCACAGGCGCTGTTGTTGACCCAGCGAGAGACCCAGCGCATCCATCTTCAAGTCATCTTTGACTTCATCCCATAATGATGCCGCACGCAGGGATTTTTCCACCAACTCATTTAGATTCACTTTCATCCCCATCACGCGCGGACCGAACGCCACATTATCGTAAATGGATTGCGGGAAAGGATTTGGTTTTTGGAACACCATGCCCACACGCTGGCGCAGGTTGACAACATCCATATCTGCGCCGTAGATATCCTGCCCGTTCAGCAGGATCTTTCCATCTACACGGGTGCCTGTGATCGTATCGTTCATGCGGTTCAAGCACCGCAGAAATGTGGATTTACCGCAGCCGGAGGGACCGATGAGCGCGGTCACTTTACGCGGCTGAATTTCGATGTTGATATTCGACAGAGCTTTGGACGCGCTGTAATAAAAATCCAGGTTTTGGACGGAGAATGCGGAAGCTGTGGTCATGCGCTGATTTTATCAAAGAAAAGGATGCAGGGCGGTAAAGGTTTATTGAAACTGAAACAGACTTGGGTGAGTCTGACACGGGTTTTCATCTTCCATGTTTCCTTGTCTACTTGTGTACGTCCCATCCTCCGACTATAATTCGCCCCGATGAAACACATCCTAATTTTCTTTCTTTTGACAACGTTCATTCTTACTGCATGCGGTCCTGCTTCTTCAGCGGAGACCGCATCTGATTCTCAGGCGACGTATATTGAAAATAAAGGCTCTGATACGATCGTTAACCTGGCGCTGGCATGGGCAGAACGATATCAGGGCGAACACCCAGATGTGCGCATTTCGGTAACGGGCGGCGGATCTGGGACGGGTATCGCTGCGCTCATCAACAATACTGTGGATATTGCCAACGCGTCCCGCAAGATCAAAGCCGAAGAACTTGATGAAGCCAAAGTGAATGGCGTTGACCCGGTTGAACATATCATTGCACGCGATGCCATTGCGGTGATTGTGAATCCGAACAATCCGGTTAACGAGCTAACCTTGCAACAGATCTCGGATATCTATAGCGGCAAGTACACCAATTGGGCTGAGGTGGGCGGCGAAGACCGACCCATCGTGCGGCTTTCGCGCGAGACCAATTCAGGCACGCACGTTTATTTTCTTGAAACCGTTTTACGCCTGGGAAGCAAGGAAGATAAAACACTTTTCTCAACTGATACATTATTACTCCCATCGTCTGAAGGCATCATTGCTGAAGTACGTCAAAACCCGAACGCGATTGGGTATGACGGGCTTGGGTATGTACCAAAAGACCTCAAGATGATCGCGATCGCAAAAGAAGCGGGCGGCGTTTATGTGCTGCCTTCGATCACAACCGTGAACGATAAAACCTATGCCATAGCGCGTGATCTGTATATGTACACCAACGGCGAAGCCACCGGCATTGTGAAAGAATATTTGGATTGGATCCTGTCACCCGAAGCACAACAGATCGTTGCCGAGCTTGGGTTTGTGCCAGCCCTAAACCCCAACTCCATTCCTTAGGAGCGGGCGGAGAACTGTATGGAAAAATCTCTAACCTGGCGTGAATTTATCATCACGCGCCTCATTCAAACCTCGGGCTATTCAGCCATCCTTTTCGTCGCGTTGATCTTTTTCTTCCTGTTGCGCGAAGGTCTGCCCGCGCTCAGTGAAGTTGAAACCTCCTCACTGTTCAACCCGCGCTGGTATCCCATTGAAGATTATTTTGGGATCCTGCCCCTCCTCACCGGTTCGCTCATTGTTACGCTCGGTGCAGCTTTGATCGCAGTGCCCTTTGGAATTGGCACTGCAGTTTATATTTCTGAAGTAGCGCCGCGTTGGATGCGTGAAATTCTTAAACCCCTTGTGGAATTACTGGGTGGATTGCCCTCCGTGGTTTTAGGATTTCTGGGGATCCTGGTGCTTTCGCCTTACATACGCGTCATTCTGGACCTGCCAACTGGTCTGACCGCCCTGACCGGCTCCATCCTTTTGGGCGGGATCGCCGTACCCACCGTCGTTTCGGTTGCCGAAGATGCACTGGATGCCGTCCCGCGTGCGTATCGTGAAGGCGCCTGGGCTTTGGGTGCCACGCGCTGGCAAACCATTTGGCGTGTGACGCTGCCTGCCGCAAAATCTGGCGTGCTCACAGCCATTATGCTCGGAGTGGGCCGTGCCATCGGTGAAACGATGACCGTGATGATGGTGACAGGGAATGCCCCAGTGCTGGCTGTCAAACTCGGCAGTCTCTTCTCCCCCGTCCGCACGATGACCGCCACCATTGCAGCTGAAATGGGTGAAGTTGCCAATGGCAGTACGCACTATCATGTGTTGTTCTTCATCGGCATGGTTTTATTTCTCATCTCACTCGGTGTAAATATCGCTGCATCCTCGGTGGTCTTCCGTGCCAAGAAACGTGCGGAAAGGATCTTGTCATAATGAAACTGATTAACCACCACTTGATGCAACGCATCGGCTTCACCGGCATTACTTTGATGGCTGTTGCCACAGTCACGCCGATCATTGCAGTGGTCATTTATATCCTTGCACAAGGACTGCCTGCGATCTCCACCGAATTTCTCACCGGCTTTCCGCACGATGGCATGCGCGCCGGTGGAATTCTGCCCGCCATTATTGGTACTTTGTATCTCACCATTGGAACGGCAGTCTTTTCTGTGCCCCTTGGTATTGCGGCGGCGATCTATCTTTCAGAATATGCATCTGATACACCGCTCACACGTACGATCCGCATTGCCATCATTAATCTCGCTGGCATTCCATCGGTGGTGTATGGATTGTTCGGTCTGGGCTTGTTTGTGCTCTTTCTCAAATTTGGCACATCCATCCTCGCGGCATCCATGACGCTTTCGATCATGACCCTGCCAGTGATCATCAGCACCGCCGAAGAGTCGTTACGCTCTGTGCCACAAGCATTCCGCACAGTCAGCATTTCATTAGGCGCCACACGCTGGCAAACCATTCGTCGCATTGTGTTGAAAGAAGCACTGCCCGGTATTCTCACGGGCATCATTCTGGGACTTGAACGCGCTGCGGGTGAAACAGCACCGATCCTATTTACCGGCGCGGCATTCTTCCTACCCCGCTTACCCAATTCACCTTTTGATGCAACGATGGCATTACCGTATCATCTCTTCGTTATTTCAACGCAGGTCCCAGAAATGCCGATCAAAATTCAGTATGGCACGGCGCTGGTCCTTTTGGTGTTCGTACTTACCATGAACCTGATCGCCACCGTCATCCGCTCCCGCGCGAGGTCGAAACGCCAATGGTAGACAAGATCATCATCGAGAATCTCTCGCTCCAATATTCCGATGGAGTCGAATCACTGCGCGATGTGAGTTTGAACATTCGCGAAAATGCAGTGACCGTGCTCTTTGGTCCGGCGGGCGGCGGCAAGTCCACATTGTTGCGGTGTCTCAATCGTCTCAACGATCTCACGGAAGTTAAAGCATCTTCCGGTCGCATTATGATCGATGGCGAAAATATACTCGACGCAAAAACAGATGTGATCGCACTGCGCCGCAAAGTTGGAATGGTCTTCGCGCGCCCGGTCGTTTTGCCGATGAGCATTCGCGAAAATCTAACCTACGGCTTGGAACTTGCCGGTGAAACCCGCCGCTCCAAACTGGATGAAGCGGTCGAACGCAGCCTGAAGCTGGCAGCCATCTGGGATGAGGTCAAAGACCGACTCAATGATCCTGCCATCGCCCTCTCGGGCGGACAACAACAACGCATCTGCCTTGCCCGGGTGCTGGCGCTTCAACCTGAAATTATTCTGCTCGATGAACCCACCTCGGGCCTCGACCCGATCTCCACCGGCAAAGTGGAAGCCGCTTTGGTGGAACTCAAGAAGGAATATACGATCATCCTTGTGCCACATTCCGTGCAGCAGGCGGGACGCACCGCTGATTACGCCGCGTTCTTTTTGCAGGGCGAATTGATCGAATACGGCGAAGGTAAATCCCTCTTCACCGCGCCCAAACAAAAACGGACAGAAGATTACATCACCGGACGATTTGGGTAGCCTATGCAAACTGTGCTCTTCCTCTGCACCGGCAATTCCTGTCGATCGCAAATGGCGGAAGCCATTGTCAACGCGAAATATCCAGAGTGGAGAGCTTATTCTGCGGGAACGAAGCCCACAGGATATGTCCATGAGTTGGTGGTTGAAGTATTAGCTGAAATTGGGGTTTCTCATTCAGGCAAATCGAAATCCATTGATGAATTGCCGACAAAAGACTTTGATATCGTGGTGACTGTTTGCGATTCTGTGGCAGAGGAATGTCCCGTGTGGCCAGGTAGAGCTGGGAGACGCATCCATCACGGGTTTGTAGATCCGGCAAAAGCGATAGGAACACTTGATGAACGGAAACAGGTTTTTCGTGGAGTACGAGATGCGATGCTGGGAGTCATTCCCAAGATATTAAATGGAGAAATCCAATGAATAGTCCCTATGACATTTTATTTGAAACGGTTCGGATCGGTCCTGTGACAGCTCCGAACCGTTTTTATCAAGTGCCGCATTGCAACGGCTTTGGGCATCGGATGCCGCAGGGCATGGCGGCGATGCGCGGCATGAAAGCGGAGGGCGGCTGGGGTGTGGTGTGCACCGAGGAAACGGAGATCCATCACACGAGTGATCTCTCGCCGTATTTCGAAGGGCGCATTTGGGACGATGGCGATATCCCCACGTTGAAGTTGATGACCGACGCCGTACATGAGCATGGCGCGCTGGCAGGTGTGGAACTTTCTTATAACGGCATCGATGCACCAAATTTATATTCGCGTGTACCTTCGCTGGCGCCGCGTTCGATGGGTGTGGTGGGTGGCTCGGGCTACGACCCAGTGCAAACGCGCCGCATGGACAAGGAAGATATTCGCAACGTGCGTAAGTGGCATCGCGAGGCGGCGTTGCGGGCGAAGCGTGCGGGCTTCGATATTATTTACTGTTACGCGGGGCACGGCATGACGGCGGCAGTCCAATTTATTTTGAAACGCTATAACGACCGCACGGATGAATATGGCGGCTCGTTGGAAAATCGCGTGCGCTTCTTTCGTGAGATGATCGAAGATACAAAGGATGCTGTGGGCGACACATGCGCAGTGGCGGTGCGCTTCGCCGTGGACGAATTGCTCGGCGAAGATGGGCTCACGCATCAAGGCGAAGGCTATGATGTGGTGGCGATGCTCGCGGAGTTGCCGGACTTGTGGGATGTGAACGTGAGCGGCTGGAGTAATGATTCGGTCACATCCCGTTTTGGTAAAGAGGGGCATCAGGAAAAATATATTTCGTTCGTGAAGGGGTTGACGACGAAACCAGTCGTCGGTGTGGGGCGCTATACCTCGCCTGATTCAATGGTCTCGGCGATCCAACGCGGTGTGATGGATATGATCGGCGCGGCACGTCCATCGATCGCTGACCCATTCTTGCCGACCAAGATCAAAGAGGGCCGCATTGAAGATATCCGTGAATGTATCGGTTGCAACATCTGCGTGACGGGTGATACGCGCTTTGTGCCGATCCGCTGTACGCAAAACCCAACGATGGGCGAAGAATGGAAGCGCGGTTGGCATCCTGAAAAGATCGCATCGAAGAAGAGCGATAAGGACGTGATGATCGTCGGTGCGGGACCTGCGGGTCTTGAAGCTGCACGGGCATTGGGTCAGCGCGGCTATGAGGTAACGCTCCTCGATGCCCGCAAGGAACTCGGCGGGCGCGTGTTGCGCGAGTCCGCGTTGCCAGGGTTGAACGAATGGCGGCGCGTGGTGGATTGGCGCTTGACGCAACTGAAGAAGATGAAAAATGTTGGGTTGTATCCATCCAGCCCGATGACGGCAGAGGAGATCCTGGAAACGGGCGCGCAGAATGTGATCATCGCCACGGGTGCCACCTGGCGGCGCGATGGTGTGGGCAGGACTTTGTGGAAGCCGATTGCTGGATTTGATTCGGGGAATATTTTTACGCCGGATGATATTATGGAATCAGGGAGCTTGCTCCCGAAACTGCAGAAGCAAGCTTCTGCAATCCAAAATTTTGTGATCTATGATGATGACCACTACTATATGGGCGGAGTACTAGCGGAGTTG
>CAZMQE010000010.1:27994-30116 GCA_964568115.1 uncultured Anaerolinea sp. | reverse complement strand
AATGAAATCAAGTATTGATGGAATCATGAGAGCCAAGAATTTTGACGCACTCGTTATCTTTGGCAATGCCGAGCATAACCCGCCGATGTATTACTTCACCGGCGGCGGACACGTTAGTCACGCAACGATCATCAAAAAGCGTGGACAAGAACCGATCTACTTTCATGCCGATATGGAGCGTGACGAAGCGGCAAAAAGCGGACTAAAACTTATCCCTTATACAACTTATGACTATGATGCTTTACTCAAAAAGGCAGAGCATGATGCCCTGTTGGCAAATGCCATGCGTTGTGAATTGATGTTCAAAGACGCTGGGGTCAATGCCGGGCGGGTAGGTGTTTATGGAACATACGATATTAGCGCGGTCTTTGGGATGTTGACTCATTTGCAAAAGCTTATGCCCGAGATCGAGTTTGTTGGGGAACCGCGCGAAGATTCCATTTTTATGCGCGCCATGGAAACCAAGGATGAAGTTGAAGTAGAGCGCATTCGGCGTATGGGCAAAATTACCACGGAAGTTGTTGGGCAGGTGCGGGATTATCTCACTGCATGTGCTGTTCGTGACGATGAAGTATTGTTGAAAGAAGACGGTTCACCTTTGACTGTTGGGGATGTTCATTCCAAGATCCGCTTGTGGGTTTCGGAACGCGGTGCGGAATTACCTTCTGGCTTTATCTTTGCGACCGGGCGCGATGCTGGTGTGCCGCATTCGGCTGGCACGCCCGAAGCGTTGATGAAATTGGGTCAAACGATCGTGTTCGATATCTATCCCGCTGAGGCGGGCGGCGGATACTATTATGATTTCACGCGCACGTGGAGTTTGGGTTACGCGACGCCCGAAGCGCAGGAGTTATACGATCAGGTCCATGAGATTTATGACACCTTGAATGATAATTTTGACTTGAACGCGCCTTTCAAAAATTACCAACGCATGGTCTGTGAATATTACGAATCGCTGGGACACAAAACCCCGCTCAACACAAAATCGCCGGTGGAAGGCTATGTCCATAGTTTGGGGCATGGTGTGGGGTTGAACATTCATGAGCGCCCGTTTAGCGGCTTGACTACCGGTGATGATCAACGGCTTGCGCCGGGTGTGGTCATCACCTCTGAACCGGGATTGTATTATCCTGAAAAAGGCATGGGCTTCCGCATTGAAGATACGCTCTGGGTCCGCCCAGATGGACGGATCGAAATCCTTGCCGAATACCCTTATGATTTTGTTTTGCCGATGAAGAATTGGAAGAAGGGCTAGCCTGGTCATTGCGAACGAGCGCTAGCACGTGAAGCAATCCCCAGTACTTTGTGGAGATTGCTACACCCACTTGGCGTTTGAGCCTTGGGGCTTGCAATGATAGACCTTTACTATGCTGCACCTCAAATCCATCACGGTTCGTGAGTTCAACTCACAAGATAAAGATATATTTCCATTTGACTTGGAAATTGTCAAATCTCTGCGTGAGATTCAATTCACTTCGCCAGTCACGTTCTTTGTAGGCGAGAACGGCTCCGGCAAATCCACGGTGATGGAAGCGCTTGCCTGTGCCGTGGAATCCATTACGGTTGGGAGTGAAAGCGTCAAGACTGATAAGACGCTTGCGCCTGTCAGAAAACTCGCTCAATATTTTCGCCTCGCGTGGACGAAGCGCACGCGCAAAGGCTTCTTCCTTCGCGCTGAAGATTTCTTCGGGTATGCCAAATCCATGCGGATGACGCGCGAAGAACTGGAAGAAGATCTCGGCAAGGTTGACCACGAATATGAAGGTCGTTCCAACTATGCCGCTGACCTCGCGCGTTTGCCTTATCGAAATGAATTGGCGGCGATCAAGCATCGCTACGGCAAAGACCTTGATAATTATTCACACGGCGAATCGTTTCTCACGTTGTTCCAGTCCCGTTTTGTGCCAGATGGTTTGTATCTGCTTGATGAGCCTGAAGCGGCGCTTTCACCGCAACGCCAGTTGACTTTTATCTCTGCCATCAAAAGTATGATCGCCGAGAACGCCCAGTTCATTATCGCAACGCATTCACCGATCATTCTCGCGTTCCCTGATGCGACCATTTTGAATTTTCGTGATGGGCGCATTCAGCAGGTACAATATAACGAACTTGAGCACGTCAA
>CAZMQE010000010.1:25679-27894 GCA_964568115.1 uncultured Anaerolinea sp. | reverse complement strand
ATGACCATCCTCCCTCCAGCCCGTATCCTTGCCATTGAATCCTCCTGTGACGAAACCGCCTGTGCCGTTCTTGAAAATGGACGCGCGTTGCTGGCTTCCACGGTTGCCTCGCAAATGGAACTGCACGCCCGTTATGGCGGCGTGTTCCCGGAGGTGGCTTCACGTCAGCATGTCTTGAGCATTATCCCGGTCGTTGAGCAGACGTTAGCCGCCTCGAATCTAACCTTGAAGGATATTAATGCTCTGGCAGTCACGCGCGGTCCCGGTTTAGCTGGGTCGTTAGTGGTGGGGATGAACATGGCAAAGGGATTGGCGCTCGGCACTGGTTTGCCGCTTGTGGGCGTGAATCACCTCGAAGGGCACATCTATTCCTCTTGGATTTACAACGCAGGCGACTCGGCTCCTGCCGAACCGCAATTCCCGTTAATGGCATTGCTCGTCTCAGGCGGACACACCGAACTGAATCTCATGACCGATCATTTGACGTATAAACGTCTCGGCTCGACTCAGGACGATGCGGCTGGCGAGGCTTTCGATAAAGTGGGTCGTCTCTTGGGGCTGCCATTCCCCGGCGGACCGTCCATTCAAAAAGCGGCAGAGCACGGCGACCCGACGCGTTTCAAGTTCACGCGTGCCAAGTTGGATAACCCCTACGATTTTTCATTCAGCGGACTCAAGACGGCTGTGTTGTATGAAGTCAATGCCCTGAAGAAGAAAGGCGAGCCGCTACCAGTGGAAGATCTTGCCGCTTCCTTCCAATCAACGGCGGTTGAGATCCTGTTCACGAAGACCATCAAAGCCGCGCGCGATTTTGGTGCCAAAGAAATTTTGGTGGCGGGCGGCGTCTCCGCTAACAAGGCATTACGAAATATTTTTCAGTCACAATCGGAATTCAAAGTAAATATCCCCGCCTTTTCATTGTGTACCGATAACGCCGCCATGATCGCGGCGGCGGGTTATTATCGCTACACTACCGGGCAAGTCTCCGGGTTGGAGATGGATGTCCAGCCGACGTGGCCGTTGTCATGACGATGGACAATAGACCGCAGACCATGGTCAATCGTCTGTAGTCCACGGTCTGAGTTTAAAACCCAAACCACCTTTGGCTTGCCCGAGCCGCAGGTGGTTTGTTTAGGAGAATGCAATACTCATTATATTCTCCGAGTTAAAGGTAACCTGAAGAAAGATTAAATGGGGGATGAGAGTTTTTGCCTGATTTCTGCGAGCGAAATCGGGCCTTCACGCAGAATTTTGAGGTCTTTTCCGGTGCAATCTACTAAAGTTGAGGGTACGCCGCCGGGTGTTTTGCCGCCGTCGAGGATCAAGTCGATCCGGCCGCCGAGTTGAGCGAGTACTTCTTGTGCGGTGGATGGACTCGCCTGACCGGAGATGTTGGCGGAGGTCACTGCCATCGGTCCGGCCGCGCGGAGTAATGACCGTGCTACTTCATGGTCAGGCACACGCACGCCGACGGTCTCGGTGGCAGACACAGATTCGGGGAGAGTCGGCTGTTTGGGGATGAGGCAGGTCAACGGTCCAGGGAAGAAGCGGGCGGCGAGTTGGTAAGCGACCTCTGGAATATCCATCCCAACTTTTTCCATATCCGCCGCATCTGCCATCAAAACAGGAATCGCTTTTTCGATGGGACGTTGTTTGGCAACATAAATTGATTCAACCGCTTTGCCATCGAACACCAACGCGCCCACGCCATAGACGGTGTCGGTTGGAAACGCTACGAGCCCACCCTCGCGTAAAATCTGTAGCGCGACTTGAATTGATTCAGCATTGGCTGGAAGAAGTTTCGTCATAAACGGATCTCCAACAAACGATCGCGCCCGGTGAGATCTTGATGCAAATGGATCTCGGCTTGGCTGAACATATCGTACGCGAGGTTGAGCACCTGAACCCCGAGCGTGGCTTCGATCTCAAGCAGGATGAGTGCGTTGGGCGCGAGCCAGGCAGGCGCGATGGTCAGCAGCCTGCGGAATAGATTCAAACCATCTGCGCCTCCATCTAAAGCGACAGTGGGTTCGCGTCCGAAAACGGATAGCTGGCTGAGAGTTTCGGTGGGGATGTATGGCAGGTTGGCGCAGAGCAGATCGATTTGTGATTTGAATGGTGCGGTTTGTGCCTGGGTTGGCAACAGATCGCATTCAACAAATTTAATTCTTTCAGCGACGCCGTGCTTGAGCGCATTTTGTTTTGCCACTTGCAG
>CAZMQE010000010.1:24445-25579 GCA_964568115.1 uncultured Anaerolinea sp. | reverse complement strand
CCATTTTCGAGACGCGCGAGGTCGGTGTCAAGTTGGGTTTGTTGAGCAGCCGTGAGCGTGAGTTCGGGATGCGCCATCACCCAGGTGCGCGGCTTGTTGAGGATGTGGGCAATTAAAACAGAGGCATCCAGTTCTGGCGTATCACTGTTTGCTACGAGCCGAGCTGTTATATCCGAATGCAGTGGGGGCATGTTATCCGTTCTTGAGCGCAAGCAGGGATAGGTATTCGAACACGATGTTCGAGGCAAGGATGGCGGTGATGTCGCCGTGATCGAACGGCGGTGAGACTTCCACGAGATCGAAGCCGATGAGGTCCAAGCCGCGCAATCCGCGCACGAGTTGCAGCAATTGATAACTGGTCAGCCCGCCGACTTCGGGTGTGCCGGTGCCGGGCGCGAAAGCTGGGTCAGCGGAATCGATATCCACGGTGACGTAGGTCGGTCCCGTCATACGCTGATGCACTTCTTTGAGAATTTCAGGCACGCCTTTTTCCATCACTTCGTGGATGGTGATGGTGCGCGCGCCGAGTTCCTTGGCATCGGCGTAATCATTCTCGCCGCTCAACGGACCGCGAATCCCGATCTGCACATATTCACCTTTGCGGATTAGACCTTCGTTGAGTGCATGTCGAAATGGGGTACCATGGCTATAGGGTACAGCCTCAAATTCAGATTCCCATGTGTCGATGTGTGCGTCAATATGAACGAGCGAAACAGGTCCATGCTTTTTGGCGTGGGCGCGTAATAAAGGCAATGCGATCGAATGGTCGCCGCCCAATGTGATGAGCGTCGTGCCGGTTTTAATGATCTCGCTGGCGGTCTGGGTGATGGCGGTCATCGTGTGTTCAATGGAAGTGGGAATCACAGAGACATCACCAAAATCCACTGCCTTGAGCTTCTTGAGCGGCGTGACATTCAACGTGGAGTTGTGTCCCCAGATGAGCAAGGACATTTCCCGGATCTTGCGCGGACCGAAGCGCGTCCCGGTGCGGTAGGATGTGCCGCTGTCAAAAGGCACGCCCATGATGGCGACATCAATGTCTTTCAATTCACGCGAGACCGGCAGGCGCATGAAAGAGGGGATGCCCATAAAGGGTTGCAGTCCGGCACCGAAAGCGGGATTGTCGTTCATGTG
>CAZMQE010000010.1:10402-24345 GCA_964568115.1 uncultured Anaerolinea sp. | reverse complement strand
TTACTCTTCGTCGTCAAAACCACTACTGGCTAACTTATCTGCTTCTTCGCGGGTGGAAAGCTCATCAATGAACTCATCGATCTTGCCATCCATCACGACGGGCAGGTTGTAATTGGAATAACCAATGCGATGATCGGTCACGCGGCTTTGGGGATAGTTGTACGTGCGGATCTTCTCCGAGCGGTCACCGCTGCCCACTTGCGAACGGCGGTCGGCTTCCAATTCCGACTGGCGTTTTTCAAGTTCCATCTCATACAACCGGGCGCGCAAGATGCTCAAGGCGCGCAGTTTGTTTTGCAACTGCGAGCGCTCATCCTGACAGGTCACGACCATGCCGGTGGGTTTGTGCGTCAAACGGACCGCAGTCGAGTTCTTTTGAACGTTCTGTCCACCCGCGCCGGACGAGCGATACACCTCGATCTCATAATCGCTTTCGGGGATGTCAACTTCCACATCGTCCACTTCTGCCAGTACCACGACGGTCGCTGTCGAGGTGTGAATACGTCCCTGGGCTTCAGTCGCAGGCACGCGCTGCACGCGATGCACACCTGACTCGTACTTCAATTTGGAGTAGGCGCCTTTGCCTTTGACCTCAAAGATCACTTCTTTGTAGCCGCCAATGCCGATCGAGCTTTCAGACATGAGCTCGGTCTTCCATTTTTTATCATCAGCATAGCGGGTGTACATGCGGAACAAGTCCGCCGCGAAGATGGCAGCTTCATCACCGCCTGCTCCGGCGCGGATTTCCACATACACGTTCTTGTCATCGCGTGGGTCTTTGGGAACCAGCAAGCTCTTGATCTGTTTTTCGAGAACTTTGATCTTGGGTGTCAGGTCTTCCATATCCGCTTTGGCGAGGGCGACGAGTTCTGAGTCGTTTTCGTTGTCCAAAATATGCTTGGCTTCATCGTAGCTTTTCACGGCCTGACGATATTCGCGCGTCTTTTGATAGAGCGGCTCCAGGTCGACGCGTTCTTTGTTCAACTCCCCGGCGCGTTGATAGTTGGCACCCACTTCAAGAAGTTCGTTGCCAATTTGTTCGTAGCGGTCTTCAATACCTTTTAATTTGTCGAGCATACAAATCCTTCGTTAATTTGTCATTGCGAGAAGCGAAAGCGTTGAAGCAATCTTCAACCTAGCAAAGAATTACTTCAGGCGGGAACAAAACCACCCTCGCATGACGATTTTTTACATACTCATACGCGGTAAAACTGCACCGCGTCGCACGATTATATCAAACCGCGCTGCACTTCCTACTGGGTCGTGATGAACGCCGAGAGTATCATCGAAAGGACGAGCATGATCGAAAAGATCACAAAAATGATCTGCATTGCGCGCATGCGCCTTTTTGCCTGTAGGTCGCCTGATTTATTGTTGTTTGATTTTTTGCCTGCCATTTTTTACTCACTGATTAATAAGATGTTTAGAAAAGGCGGTTGTCATTGCCTTTTCAAGTTCTTCGATCGTTACGGGCTTCATGACATAAGAGTCTGCGCCTAATTGTAGAGCTTTATCTACAACCGAGTCAGCTGCTTCAGAAGAAAGCATCACGATCGGTAAATTCCTCAAAGCAGGTTGCCGCCTCAAGAACTCGATCATATCCAGCCCGGATATTTCGGGCATATTAAGGTCCAGGATCAAGAGGTCAGGTTTTCTGCCCGATGCCAGGGACTGCGCGGCAGACCGGACATTGAAGTAAGCGGTCGCTTCACAGTCAAGCAGCTTTAACATCAACCCGATCGCATGACTCATTTCCTCGTCGTCATCAACAATCCAAATATTTTTCATTCCAAATGCGCCTTAATGGCGTGCGCCGCATCATCCGGCACAACCGCCTTGAGATCTTCAATTGTAGCTTCCCTAATCTTATCCACAGACCCAAAATGTTTCAAGAGGGCTTTGCGGCGCGCCGGTCCAATCCCAGGGATCGCGTCCAGCTGCGAAGCCATGCCGAGCTTCTGGCGCTTTTTGCGGTGCGCAGTGATGCCGTAGCGATGTGCTTCATCGCGGATGCGCTGCACCAGATACAACCCCTGCGAATGGCGTGGCAGTCTCAATGATTCAGATTTATGCGGGAAGAAAATTTCCTCCTCGCGTTTTGCGAGACCCACCACCGGAACCCTGCCCATCAAATCATATTTCTCAAGGACTTGGACGGCACGTCCCAACTGACCTTTACCACCATCAATGATGATCAAATCGGGCAGGAAGGAAAACGACGCATCTTTCTTCATCCCGGGCTGTTCCAGCGATTCTTCAGCCGCCTGCCACCGACGGAATCTACGCGTGAGCATTTCCTCCATCGAAGCAAAATCATCCGGTGCGCCGACGACGCTTTCAATGTTGAACTTGCGGTAGAGCTTTTTATCCGGCACGCCTTGTGTGAAAACCACCATCGCGCCGATGATGGCGGTCCCTTGTGTATTGGATATATCGTAACACTCAATCCGGTTGGGCGGTGCAGATAAATTTAAAGCCTGCTGTAATTCAGCCAGCGATTGTTCCTGCTTATGGGTATCTGCCTGCCATTGTGCGCGTAGCGCAGTTAATGTTTCTGTAGCATTCTCGGTTGCCATTTGTACCAGTTCGTGTGGCTGACCATCTTTAGGGACAAGGAATTCCACCTTTTCACCGCCGCGCTTTGACCGTAACCATTGACCGATGATATTCGCCTCTTCGATCTCCTGCGGCATCATCACCTGCGGGGGAATTGTGGCGGCTTCAGTATAAAACTGTGTGACGAATTGTTCCATCACTTCGGCGTCTGCCGCATCCTCGGTGCCTTCGAGAATAAAGTATTCACGCCCGATCAATTTGCCGCCGCGAATAAAGAAGACTTGCACACAGGCTTCGCCATCGCTGCGTGCCATGGCAAGCACATCCGAGTCTTTGTAATCAGTGGCGAAAACGATCTTTTGTCTTTCCACGATGGAATGAACGGCTTTGAGTTGATCGCGCACTGCCGCGGCTTTTTCAAAGCGCAATTCTTCGGATGCTTTTTGCATCTCTGCTTCCAGGCGTGTCACAATGCCTTCGCTGTGTCCGCCGAGGAAGTCCATCAGGTCGGTGATCATTTGGCGGTATCCGGCTTGGGATGAGGCGCCAATACAAGGGGCAATACACAGCTTGATGTCAAAGTAAAGACACGCGCGTTTGTCCAACCCAGTGATCTCGCGGTCACAAGTCAAATAGGGGAAGATCTTCCGCAGGACATCCAAAGTTTGATATACAGCCCAAGCCGAGGTATAGGGACCGAAATAACGCGAGCCGTCATCGTCCATTTGGCGCGTGACGGTGACTTTGGGAAACGGTTCTGCCCAATGGATCTTGATATAAGGATAGCGTTTATCATCTTTGAGGCGGATGTTGTACTTGGGACGATGTTTCTTGATAAGGTTCATCTCAAGGATGAGCGCCTCGAGTTCAGAGCCGACGAGGATCCACTCAATGTCAACGATATCGCGCACAAGGCGGCGGGTCTTTGAATCGTGGCTGGTATCGGCGTGGAAATAAGACCGCACGCGATTCTTGAGGTTGATCGCCTTTCCGACGTAGATGATCGTCCCTTCAACGTTGCGATAGATGTAGCACCCTGGCTTGGATGGGAGGGTGGAAAGGATGCCCTGAAGCTTTTCAGAAATTTCCATAGGGAGCAATTTTACCGCTTGTCTTGTTATTTACTCAAATCAGTAACGTTTACGTTGCAGTTGTGTTCTAGCTATTGTATTAAAGCTCTAAAGGCGCAATAATGAACAAAATCTATTTTCCTGGAGGAACTTATGGACGAACAATCGAACGCTCCAATGCCTGCCGCTGCTAGTGGTATGGCTAGCTGGTTCTCGGTATGGATGGCTGCGGTCACCAAGCCGAATGAACAAACCTTTGTTGATATGGCAAATTCTGGCAATGCCAAGGCATCAACAGCTTACATCTGGGTATTCATCAGTTCACTGGTGAGTTTCTTCTTTGCATCACTGGTTCAGGGTGCCGCCATGCGTCAGCTTATGCAGCAATATGGCATGAGTGGTCAGACCGGAGGCAGTATCGGCACGAAATTGATCACGGCGATTTGCGGCGCACCAATCGCAGCTGTACTTTCTGTGGTTGTTTTTGCGGTCGTTGTTGCCATTGTACAATTCCTTGCCAAGATGTTCGGCGGGAAGGGCACGTTTGATCAATTGGCATATACGCTGGCTGCAATCTCCACTCCCTTTGCCCTGATCTCGGGTGTGCTGACTTTGCTGTCAGCAATACCGTTTGTGGGATTATGCTTTAGTGTTGTAAGTTTAGTTGCCGGGCTTTATGTGTTGGTTTTGGAAGTGATCGCGGTCAAAGGCGTGAATCAATTTGGTTGGGGGCAAGCCGCAGGCGCCTTGCTCACGCCGTTTATTTTGCTATGTTGTTGTTTGTCGGTTGGCGTGTTTGGTATTATGCAAGTGCTTGGTCCCAGAATAAATGAAGTGTTCAACCAGATCAATAATAACCTGGTGCCATAGTATATAAAGAGTCTCAAAATAAAAACTTCCGCGTATGCGGAAGTTTTTATTTGCCTGAGGGTGGAATTCGATCTTCGCCTGGATAAAGCAGCATATCTGCCATCAGATAGGTCAGTTTATAGGCGTCATTTGCTCCGCATTCGCCAGTAATTGCTTCGACAAGTCCATTGCCGTCAGTATCGTTGCCATTGAGGAGATTGTTTCCGAGAATCTCAAGGTCAGTGATGATCGGTTCCATTTCGGGACCGAAGGGTGTTTCATTCAGCTTTAGCGCAGATTGAAGAATGAGGTTCAGGCGCCCTTCCATGTTTTGGATGCAGATCTGGAGGTTTTCGCTGTTGACGCGGATGTTTGGGGTGGAGTCCAGCGCATCCGATGCCAGCTTTGCCTGAAGCGCAGTCTCCTGTAGATAGCCGTTTTGTGTGCCGTTTGGAAAACTGCCAAACCCATCTGTTGGGATCAAATCACCTGGTGTGTTGTCGATGTTACCATCACCATTGTAATCACGGAACAGGTCGCTTTGGTTTCCGACGATCTGGTTGATGATCTCTTCGTTTCGCGCGCGTAAGGTTTCCTCGTCATTATTCTTAAAGGCTTCCACCAGCCCCATCGTTTTTGTGTCTTTATCACCGCTAATCGATATATCGACATAGTAGCCGCTGTAATACCAAAGCCCCTGGATCAAAGCCAGGCTATTCGGGACGTTCTCGTATGAAACCAAGAGCTTGCGAACCGGGATCAAGGATTGCGCTGGGAAGATCGATGAATAGACGATTTGTCCTGAAGGTTGGTTGATCTCGTCACCATCGGTTTCCTGGGTAATAATGACATGATCGAAATTTTGAAGGAAATTCTGCTGGTCGGGGTCGATCAATATGACCTGACCAACGCCGGCATCGTTCAAGATAACGTTGCCTATTTTGCGAATCGTATTCCCATCGTTTGAAACCAGCCAGCCCTCATAATGTGTACCGCTGGGCGGGAACAAAACGTTATTTAGCGAGAGGGTAATTTGATCCATAGGTGTTACACCACTGAAATCATCAAACCGCACTCTGCCTGCAGGGATATCTGGATTAATAGGAACGGGCGTAGCGATCAGGGTTGGGTTGGTTGGGCGTACCAATTTAAAGATGACGAAAGCCAGAGTTAACGCCAGGGCTGCCTCAAAAGCGAAGCGTACCCAACGAAAGCGTGAGGGCGGTTCAGCGACTTGTTGAGATTTTGCTTTGCTAGCTTCTGCGGCTTTGCGTGCCATTTCCGCAATATGAAGTGTGCCCGGTGAAATGGTCTGCCCGTTGAAGAGCGCCATAAATTCATTTGCCAGTTCCCCGGCACTTTCATAGCGCATGGATGGGTCTTTTGCCAGTGCCCGGTCGATGAGTAAATTCATGTCACTGGAAAGGCCTTTGATGGGCGGGGGCGGCTCGTTGATATGTTTCATCAACATGCCGAAGGTGGTATCTGCTTGAAAGGGTACCGCACCTGACAGCATTTCGTAGAGCATGATGCCGAGAGAGTAGATATCGGTACGGCTGTCCACTTTTTCGCCACGCGACTGTTCGGGGCTCATATAAGCAGGCGTCCCTGAGACTGAACCGGTAGTGGTGTGCATGGTCGAGTCCACCAGGCGGACCAGCCCAAAATCCGTCAGAATGGGCTCTACATCCAATGGCAGCGATGTTTCAGTTGTGATTTTTTGAGAGGGCGAGCGCAGTAAAACATTGGCAGGTTTGATATCGCGATGGACAATCCCGTTGCTATGGGCGTAATCAAGCGCACTTGCCACTGCTCTCAGGATCTGGGCTACAACCGCAATCGGGATGCGTTGTTTCCGATCATGCAGTGCCTTCATATAGGCGGCGAGCGATGGACCCTCGATGTAATCCATGACGAGGCAGGGCGTTTCATCTTCGACAATATAATCCACCATGTGGACGATGTTGGGGTGTTTGAGATCGCCGATGACTTCGGCTTCGCGCTTAAAACGGGCAAGCTGATTTACATCTTTTTCAAGCAGTCCTCGCATGACCTTTACGGCGACCTGCCCAACGGTCTCGTGTTCGCCGATATACACTTCTGCCATACCCCCACGGGCAATCAGATCTGCGATTTGGATCTTTCCGATTTTCCTGCCTGTCCAGTCAGCCATGTAGAAAATTATAACCGAGTTTGATTGCCCGCCGTGTATAATTTCATTGAGTTGTAATTGGAGGTGAACCTGGATACTTTACCTGAAATTTTAGTTGGAAATATCTTGCGCGAGCGCCAGCTTAAGTTGGTTGCGGCTGAATCTTGTACGGGAGGCTTGGTCGGCAGCCGGATCACGGACATTTCGGGTTCTTCTGAATATTTTTTAGGGAGTATTGTTGCGTATGCTTATGAAGTGAAGGTGGCACTGCTGGGTGTGCAGTGGGAGACGTTAAAAGCACATGGCGCTGTCAGCCGCGAGACGGTGCTTGAAATGGCAATTGGCGCGCGCAAGCGACTCAATAGTGATATTGCGATCTCGGTGAGTGGAGTTGCAGGTCCCGGTGGTGGAACGCCCCAAAAACCGGTTGGCACAGTCTGGATTGGGCTGGTATCGGCTGATGGTGAATGGGCAAAAGAATTTCACTTTTCAGGCAATCGAGAACAGAATAAGGCATCTGCGGCAACAGCGGCGTTACAAATGTTGTTGGATTATTTACAAGGGAATTTAAAAACGTAGGGCGAGATATGCTCTCGCCCTACTGTTTATGCCTGTGCGAACGTATCGATCAGTAATTTAAAATTTCCGCCTACGGGGTATAGAATGGGACAGGTGCATCCGCGCTTCTTGTATTCTTCCACTTTCGCTTTTGCCTCAGCTGGTGTGCCGGAGGCAGTGATGCGGTCAACTAGGTCATCGGGCACAAGATGCTTGGCTTTGTTGATCTGTTCTTTCGTGGCGGGCCACCCGAGCGTGGATTGAATCTCATTGATCACATCTTGTGACACACGCGAGGCTTTCGCGATGTGCGGCTGTTGTGCAAGATACTGACAAAGCAGTTCCTTGGTGTACTCGATCGCTTTATCGTGGTCTTCATCCACCGAACAGACGATGAGTTGTGGTCGGTCAAAATCATCCATCTTGCGACCCGATTTTCTCAAACCCTTATCAAGTAATTCCAAGGCGTTATCGTTGTAATCTGGCGGGACGCAATAGTTCAAAACCGCACCATCTGCGATTTCCCCGGTCAATTCCATCATCAAGTCACCAGTTGCACCGATCATGATCGGGACGTTTCGTGGCTCACGCCGACCATGGACTACATCCAACTCGATACCATCCACGTGATGAAATTCGCCATGGAAGGTAACGCGTTCCATATTCAGCAAGCGCCGCAACACTTCCACAGTTTCGCGCATGGCAAGCAGGGGTTTTCTTCTATCGATGCCTACGTTCTTGGCTAGTGGGTCCCACCAGGCGCCGATGCCGCAGATAATACGATTGGGAGCCAGGTCATCGAGTGTCAACAAAGTGGCGGCAAGCAGACCGATATTGCGAGTCCAGTTGTTGATCACGCCCGAGCCAACCTTGATCTGATTGGTCACTGCCGCGTACGCCGCCATCGGCACGATTGCATCACGCACTAAGCGCGACTCTGCCTGCCACACGGCTTCAAAGCCTTTCTCTTCAGCGTACCTTACATAATCCAACCCATCACGCAAATCATGAGAATCTTGCAAATAAAGTGCGACACGTTCAGCCATGGCATGCTCCTTGTGGTGATTAGAATGTTATCGTGCTCTCAAGACCTTTGATGATCTCAAAATCTTCAGGGACATCCAGATCCAAGCCTAGCGTTGGCAGGTCAACGATCTCCAACCTGGCTCCAGCTTTTTTTATCAATTCACAATGCCGTTCAAAAGAATTCTCGCCAAAATCATATTCGATCAAACCGGGTGGCGAGATCAACAAGGCGTTCGTACCTTTTTTATGTCGGTCTGGCGCGATCACCACAACCGGCGGCTCAGTTGCCCGCCGGATCAATGCCTGAATATCCTCGCGCGTCACCAAAGGCAGATCGGCAGGTAATACCAACACGCCGCGTGTGGCATACACTTGCGCCACGATCGTCGCACGCTTCAACGCCGTGTTCAATTCTGGTTGACCATCTTCTTGCACGGTACGCGCGCCATGGTTGCGGGCGATGGTCAACGCATTCGGGTCGCGGCTCACGACCAGCACACCGTCCACTTCCTTCAATTCAGAAAGCGTTTCCAGTGTGTGTTGTAAAAGAGCGCGGTTTAACTCAGTGCGTTCGTCTTCATTCAAAGTACCAGCCAGGCGTGATTTGCCGCGCCGTAAAGGCTTCACAGGGACAATTGCCCAAAGGGTCATTTTGTGTCTCCAATAAAGTTTAACACATCACTTGCTAATTGCCGTCTGTCTTCATGACCCTTCATCAGGGTATTTGTTACAAGCGCCCGCATATTCAAACCCCTAACACTTTCGGTAAGTTGCGCATCCATGGTGTCCAATATAAAACCGGTTGCCAGACCGCGATAATGATTCGCCACCGCAAAAGCCGATGGTTCAATGCCAAGTTCTCTATACATCTTTGCCGCAGGACCTTTCACGGTTTCGCCGCCAATGATGGGCGAGACTGCATAAACAGGTTTATCTTTTATCGGGATGACTTTCAGGATGGGATCAATGCTCACCCACGGATTCGACGGGCAAAAAACAACCGCATCAGCGGACTGGATCGCCTCTTTCGCCCCCGAAACTGCTTCAGCTGAATCAACCCCTTCAAACCTGAAGCCTTTGACTCTTGGTTCACAGCGTCTGTGTACAAAGTATTCCTGAAAAGCCAATTCACCTTCATCCGTATCCACGATCGTTCGCACCGGTTGATCAGACATCGGCAGGACGGTATGTTCAACGCCCCAAGCCTTACAAAAATCTTTTGTAACTTGGCTCAGTGAAGCGCCTTCTTTCAACCGGCGTGTTCGTTCAAGATGCGTCCCCAAATCCTGATCTCCCAGGTTGAACCAACTGGGTCCACCAAGCTTGGATGTGTTCTCGATTACTTTCCACGATTCATTCACGCGCCCCCAGCCGGTTATTGGATTCGCCAACCCTGCCAGCGTATAACAAACCGTATCCAGATCTGGACTGATATATAAACCATAGTGCTCAAAGTCATCGCCTGTGTTGACGATGATCGTGAGCTCTTCTGGTTTGAGAATTTGAGCGAGCCCATGCGCTAACTTCGCGCCACCGACTCCGCCTGCAAGTGCGACGATTTTCATAAGATTGACCACAGACCATAGACCGCGGACCACGTAGTGTGGTCAATCGTCTGCGGTCTGCGGTCAAATGTGAACACTAATTTCATCAAGCATTTTCCTCTCTCTTACATCGGGAATCACATCAGGATACCCCACAAAAAACATCGCCTGTGGCTCCCAGGTTTTTGGTAAATTCAAAACACTTTGAATAGTCTCTTGCACAAACAATGGACTGCACACCCAGACACTGCCCAGTCCCTCAGCGTGGGCAGCCAGCATAAGTTGCATTCCCGCATTTGCCACGGATTGCATCGCCATCCTAAATTCGGCTTGCTTGCGTTTCTTATCGGAGTACACATCCATCTCGCTCATATCAAGGCAGAGAATGACCAGCACTGGCGCGGCGGTTATTCTTTCGCGCGAGCGTTTGGTCCGTTTTTGAATTTCAGTTGGGGGGAGTTGATCTTGTTCGAGATCATGCTTGAACTCGATTGCCATGGCATCGGCGAGTTTTTGTTTGACGGATACATCTGTCACTACGCAAAATCTCCATGGCTGACGATTATGCGCGGAGGGGGCGAAGGTGGCAGTGGTGAGAATGTTCTCGATCACCGAATCAGGTACCGGGTCCGGTTTGAAGCGGCGGATCGAGCGGCGGGAGCGCAGGAATTGATGCAAGTCCATGTGGACTATTTGCTCACGTATACTTTTTCAGGCAAGATCTTGTAAATGACGCGGATTTGACCATCAACGCGCGTCCAGGGTTTTTCATCGTAGATCAGGGAAAGTTTTTCGATGTGCTCCAAAGCGCCCTGTTCAGTAATCTCAACCACCCGCCCTCGTATTTGAATATAGCGACCGAATGGATCTTTGGGGTCGGTGATGAGCAGTGCCACTTGTTTATGGGTACGCATGTTTCGGTCTTTGACGCGCCCCTTCGCGGAATTGATCAGTACGTATGGATCTTCGACCTCAAACCAGAGGGGCGTCAGTTGTGGCGAGCCATCAGGCATGAGTGTGGCAAGATAAGCATACGCACGAGCTTCGGCTGCGAGTAGATCGCGATGCGATTCAGGAATCATTTGCATGATATTCTCCGCAGTAAGTATATTGGGTGTATATAAATATTGTGTTAGTGTTTGGCGCGACTTCCCAATTATCGAAACAGGTCTAATTCTTTGGGGCGAATCAATTCGCTGAGTTTGCCCTCGCGCTGCGGATATGGAAACCCGCGCACGTGGACGACGGGTGTGCCTTCAGCGGCTTGCCCCATCATCAACGATGCGGCGGCGGCGAGCTCATCTGCCACGCCAACCTGGGTCACTTGCAAGGTGTAACCGAAGAGATCAGGTTTGCCGCGCAGATCTTCAAGCCCAGGGATGCCCGCGATGCCGATCGCAACGCCAACCGTGCCATTGCGCCAGGCACGTCCATGCGAATCGATGATCAGGATGCCGACATGTTTCCCGGTTTTGGCATGGATCGCTGCGCGCATCTTTTCTGCCGAGCGGTCTGGTTCAGCCGGAAGCAGCAGGACCCACTCTTCAGCCGCATCTCCCACACCTGCCACGTTGGAGTGATCGATCCCGGCATTCGCGCAGACGAAACCAAGTTTGTGTTCCACGATGATCGCACCGACCCGAGTCCGCAAGACTTCATTGCTCTCTTGCAGGATCAACTCGACAACGCGTGCATCTTTCTCGGTTTGTTTTCCAAGTTCGATTGCGCGTTGTGATGGCGTGATGGTTGCCAGGTTGATAGCGCGACCCTCGGCTTTGGAAATGATTTTTTGCGCGAAGACGAAGATATCGCCATCTTGCAATGAAATCACGTTCTCTTGCAGGACATTAACAACAATATCCGCCAAGTTGTCAGCTCGGCGGATAAGCGGGATATTTTGTAAGGGGGTTAGTGTGAGCGGCATGTTTTGAATACATGTCATTCTGAACGATAGCGAAGAATCTCTACGATTGTCTCAGAGACCCTTCGCATTCGCTCAGGGTGACATCGTGTAAGAATTAAGATTCTTTTGAAGCGCCAGTGATCTTGATACCTGCGTGTGTGGAGCCATATTGTTTATTGATGTTGATCAACACACTGGTAAGCCCCTCAACCACCACTGAATTCTCGATGGGACCCGCGTCCCAGCCAGTGAGCCCGGCAGCTTCGACAAGCCGAATGGCTTCGGTGCGGGCATCTTTACTGGTGCCGGTGACAAGTACATCACATTCAACTTCTTCATCGGTCAACAACAGCTCATGAGAAATGTTTTGGAATGCGGCGACCACTTCCACGCCTTCACCGACAATTTCCTTGGCTTCCTGCGCGGCTGAACCTGCGGCGGGCATCTGGACTTTGGTCACTTTGGGCGGCACAAGCGGAACGGTTACATCAATCAGTAGTTTGCCTTTGAGAACGTCTTTTACACTTTCGAGTGTTTCGCGATGAGCGGCGTACGGAACGGTCAGTACAACTATATCAGCAAGTTTTGCGGCTTCGAGATTCGAGGTGCCAACCAAAGACGAGGAGCCTTCCAGCAATTCCATGATCTCAGAGGCGGCAGTTACGGCTCTTTCCGATGAGCGTGAACCGATCAGTACCATATAGCCCGCCTTAGCCCAGCGATAGGCAAGACCCTTGCCTTCTTTGCCCGTCCCGCCGAGTACGGCAATGGTCATCAATAACGGCATTTTTTCCATGAATTTCTCCTCTACAATACCTTTTGTTCGTTCAGGGACTAAGCCCCTGAATAAGCAGGAAATTTATAATACCTTGGCAACTTCTGTTTGATATCTTTCCCAAACCTTGGGTGCGATCTCGCGAGCTTTGGCTGAAATCTCTTGTTCATCCAAGGTGAGCAGTTCACGGTCTTTCATCAAGACTTTTCCGCCAACGATGGTGGTTGTAACCATGCTTTGTTGCACACCAAAAATAATATGCCACGGCAGGTTGCCTGCGGACAGTGGCGTGTTGGGTTGATAATCCACAAATATAATATCTGCAAATGCGCCGGGGATAAGTTGCCCAATCGTTGCAGATGGGAAGAATACATTGGCAAGCGCAGCGTTGTTGTAGATCGCCATTTGTGCTACATCAGATCCGTTCATACGGCGCGGGTCGCGATGCTGGGCTTTGTGAAGCAGGTACGCTGCTTTCCATTCATCCCACATGGCATTGGTGAAACCGTCATTGCCCAAACAGACTTTGATGCCCGCCCGTAACATCGATTCGATGGGGGCTACGCCGACACCGTTGTTCATATTCGAGCGCGGTTGGTGGGAAAGCCATGTGCCCGTTTCAACCAGGGTTTGGATCTCGCGCGCATCAAAGTGGACACCGTGGGCGGTGATGGTGTTCGGTCCAAGAATTCCGTGTTTGTGCAAACGGTCGATCACACGCAGACCGGATTTGTTCAGGCTATCGTATTCATCTGATTCGTGTTCAGCGGTGTGGACGTGGAATCCCATATTGTCAGGGACAGCTTGGCGGCACAGATCCAGGGTTGAGTCTGAAAGCGTCAGGCTGGCGTGCAAGCCGAAGGTCCCGGCGAGAAGCGGGCTTTTTGCTCGCATCCTGAAGCGCACATTTTCCTGAATCCCGGCTTTCATTTTTTCTTCGCCATCTCGATCGGTCACTTCGTAACACAGCACTGCACGCAGACCGGCTGTTTCAACTTCTTTGGCAATGATGTCGAGCGAGCTGTCAATGGCGTTGGGGGAAGCATGATGGTCGATGAGTGTGGTCGTGCCGTGTTTGATCGCATCGACGAGGCAGGGCAGCACCGAATATTGGATGCTCTCCGCGTCTAACGACCGATCGAGGGGCCACCACAACTTTTGCAGGATCTCAGGGAAGTCTTTGGGCGCAGGTCCGGGGATCGCCATGCCGCGTGCGTAGGCGCCATAAAAATGGGTGTGTGCGCAAATGTTGCCGGGCATCACGTATTGACCGCGCGCATCCAACCATTCGATCTCGGGATAACGTTTTTTGAGGTCGCTGGATTTGCCGATCTCTTTGATGCGATCATTCTCGATCAAGAGCGCGTGATCTTCAAGGATTTGATTGTTCGCTTCCCACGTAATAAGTGTTGCATTTGTGATGAGCATATTAGCCTAAGCCGAATTGATTCGGGTGTGGAAGTTTGAAACCGTTCGCGCCGATCTCTTCCAGCGCGTAGAAGGAAGCCTC
>CAZMQE010000010.1:0-10302 GCA_964568115.1 uncultured Anaerolinea sp. | reverse complement strand
ACTGCCCACTGATCGTCTTCCACTTGCATGTGTTGCAGGATCTCTGTTGCCCAGGGTTGCCCAACGTGTGCCAAGCCATGGACGACTGCGCGGCGCAGCATGATATCTGCGAGGGTGGCGCCTTCTTTGAGCATGGCGTAGCCTTCGCCGGGGTCGTTTGCCATCGCTTCAGCGGCGGCACGGCGAAGTTCCTCGTCGCCTTGCAGCAGGGCGCGCGCAACAGCTTCCAGTGATTTATCGGTGCCGATGGCAACCAGCGCCAGACAGGCTGCACGGCGCACGGCTCCGACAGGTGCTTGCATGATCTCTTCAAGCATTTCGATCGCTTTGGCATCACGCACTGCGCCGCTGCCTAAAGCCGCGAGCGGAATCACGTCGAACGAACGCGAACTCAATAACTGACGGAATAAGGTCGCTGCACCCGGATCGCCGCTGAGCACAAATGCCGCCATGGCGTGGGCGCGGAGACTGATGGGCTGACCTTCACCTTGCATGATATTCAGCAGGCTGGCAAACACCTTTGCGCGCCAGGCAGCTTGCTTGGGCGCATCGCGCAACCAGCGTGCAACCGTGAAGACATGCATGTGAAGCGGCAGAGCGGATTCTTTGAGCAGGTAATCAGCAATGGCAGATGCGTCGCCGCGCGCGGCGAGATATTGCAAGGCAAGTGTCTTGCCGTCCCAATCCGCTTGTGCGACCAGGGTTACGTCTGCTTCGTGATCGCCAATTGCCTGACCCGCCAGATAGCCATTCAAAACCGGGTGTAGGAAGCGCAGTTTGTTATTCGAATGTGAAACGAGTAAGCCGCTTTCCACCAATTTACCAAGCAAGCCAGTGGAGGGTATATCGCCAGCTTTTGATTTTTTGAGTTTGATCTTTTGTGAATCGGTGAGCGCAATTCTTTCGGATGTGATGCTCCTGATGATTTCCCCTTCGCTGTCAACAGGTTTTTCATCAACAACATCATATTGTTTGACCCATGCGCGCGCTTTGCTTGAATCAAAAACTGGTTGCGAGGTCAGCACCACTTGCATGGCGAGCATTTCGAGTGCGGCTACGGGAGTTCCGCTGGGTGCAACGCGGCGAATGTGGGTTGCGATGGCATCTAACACACGCGGACCCAGGCTGTCGCCTGCATAAGCGCCCCAGACTTTGAGAGTCAATTCAAAGGGCGTTAGATACGCGTTTTCGAATCCAAGCCAGGTGTTAAGCAGGATCGGATCCACTTGTTCAGGTCCAGTTTGTGACCAGGCTTCCAGGGCAACGGTCTGTGACCAGAGTTGTCCCCAGTGTTCAATGAACTCCGCGGTTTTGCGGATATCCCAACTTGTTAACACCAGCGGAGAGAAGCCCAGCCCCACCAATCCGTTCAGCTGATTGGCGCAGCCCGTGGTGACGATGCGGACATTTGGATAGGCTTGGGAAAGTGCCTTGAACCATTCCGTTACATGAGTTTGACTTTGGGGTTCAAGCTCATCAAAACCATCGATCAGGACCAACGCGCTGCCTGATTTGAAGGTTTGTTGAATGAAAGCGGGTAAGCGTCCCAGATCGAACACGGGTGCGCGTTCACTCGCGGCATTGAGTATGACATTGAGCGGATCTTTTGTAGCATCATATGGAAGTTGCAGATCGGCGACATGATAAAAATAGGGGACAGCGTCCACCTTGTTCCCGCCCGCATCGATCTGGACCTTGAGGTTGGCAGCCAACGAAGCAAGATGTGCCAATGCGACGGTTTTACCTGCACCTGCTTTTCCAACAATGACCACGTTGGTACCACCTGTGATGGCTTCCGTCAGTCCGAGGGTTGGCGCGCGATAGGTGGAGCCCAGCTCGGGCCACATCGGCATGTAAGGCAGGGTTTGAGAGATCACATCTTCCTGAATGCCAGCAACGCCGGGTTCCACTTGCACGGGTGGCGCAAGCAGACGAGGTTCCTGTAAGATTTCATCGAGGGAGTATAGGGATGCGGCGAGATGCATGCCCTGTGCGCGGCGGAGGGTGAGCCTGCGGTGGTTATCTTCCAAGCCGCTGGTGCGTTTGATCTGTGCAGCTTCGCGTTGTTCCTTCGCGTTCTGACGCATTTGCTCGAGCAGTGGTCTTGCTCGCCCAGCCAGCCAGTAGACGAAGAGTCCGAAGGCAAACCCAACTAAGAAAGAGAATGGATAAAGTTTGAAATCAATTGGCATACAAGATCCGTCCGCAGGTGGGGCAGGTGAATAATTGTGTAGCTGACCGTGCGTTTTGTTGTAAGGAAAGGGTTAAGGTTGTACCGCAGGCGGCGCAGGCTGAATCGCTGATGGTGGTGACGGCAATGCCGCGGCGTTGCTTGCGGATCTGGTCGTATGTGCTCACTGCTGAACTTACCAGATCGCTCAGGATGGCGTTGCGTTCATGTTCCAGTCGTTCGAGTTCTTTTTTGTGCGTTTCGTTCTCTATGCCGAGATCGCGATATTGATCGTTGAGGTTTGTTTGGATTTGGTCAAGTTCTGATTGGGTGGTTTTTAGTTCGTTCTCTGCGGTTTCGACAAGCACCATCGCTTCAAGTTCGCGCTCTTCCAGTGTTTCCAGATGCTTTTTTAGAGAAGCTACATCTTTTTGCAGGTCTTGTAATTCTTTGGGGTTTTGTACACGTCCGCCGTATAAACTGGATTCGGTCTGTTCGATCTTGATGCGTTGTTTTTCAACTTCGGCTTCGGTTTGTTTCAGGGTGCGCGCGGCGTCTTTGGATTTATTGTCAGCGGAGGAAAAGGCTTGGGTTGCGGCGCGCAGCTTTACATCGTTTTGAAGCGTGTCCTCGATCCATTTTTGGCGTGCTTTTATCCCGTCGATCTGACTATCCACTTGTTGAAGCCGATACAATCCCATTGAAGCGCTCATAGCTTGATTATACCCGTGAGTACGATAAGTCTGTTATTGAGTGGGGATGTTGTAGAAGTTGTAGATGGCATCGCCGATGTTCGCGAATAGCAGGTTGGCATCGTCAAAAACAATTTGGACGGGGTGGTAGGCATAAATGGACAGAACAAAATTTCCGCCTGCTGAGTAGACAATGGCGGCATCGCTGAAATTACGGATAACGCCGTCGTTGTTGGTGATCCAGCCATGCTTGTGTGCGATCTGGGTCCCTTCGGGAATGCCGGCTTCGATCAATACGCCGATCTTGTCTGTGGATAGATAAGCGATGATCTGCTGGCAGATCTGACTGGTGATCTTATCGGGGAATGCTGCGATCAACGCGCCGCCACTTGCTGTGGCGCATTGGTAGAGATCTGCCATGAGCGAGCCCATGTCCACTGGTGTGGTTTGATTATACAGATCGGGATCGGTGAACACATCGGTACGCGCGTTGGCGGGCGTATTGAATTTTTGCAGCAGGGGTGAGCCGGGCGAGAAAAAACCTGCCAGGAAGGTATCCTGCAATCCAATCGTTTTCATGTTTTGACTCACGATCAATGGACCGGTGTTCGGGTCGATGCGGTTCATCATCGCGTCTGATGCATTGTTGTCTGATTTGCGGATCATCTCCACGATCATGGCTTGGGTTTGGTCATCAATAGGCGCGGAGCCGTTCTTGATGTAGTACGAAATCAGAATGGGGATCTTGATCGTGCTGGAGGCTGTAAAAGCGACATCAGGTTGAATGGAGATCGCCTGCCCCTGGTCCAATGCGAAGTGGATTTCCTGTCCGGTTTGCAGATCGAGCATATATAACCCGAGCACACCATCAAAGCCGGATGTGGTGATGATCTGTTTGAGCAAAATTTCGAGATTATCAATGGTTGGACGTGCAGCAGTGCTTTGACCAAAGGAAAGCACCACTGTGCGATTGTTCGGGGAGCGCAGCGTATCTTCGATCAAACGCACAGCGCGCTCGATATCGAGAACTTTTCCGGGTTCGCCGGGTGTGAACGATGTGCCGCCGGGAATGGGCAGTGCTGGTGTTGGCGGTTCATCGTAACGTGCCGCGATCTCGTTTTGGAGGTAGGCGATCAAACGATCTTCGGCGATCGTTGCGCTCAAGGGAATTTCAACCGGTGTAGGGTCGCGATTCCATAGATAGTCCCAAAATCCGCCCCAAAAGGCGCCGCCGGTTCGACCAAGGTCAGCAGCGGCGATCATGCTGTCGAGGTCCAATTCAAAGCCAACGACAGATGGCTCGATCTGAATAACAGCTTCGCCGTAGTGTAACTCCACTGGCGATGAATAGACTTGAAGTACCCGTTGCGAAGCGGTTTGCGGATCCACGCCGCCGACGCGTACACCCCCGATGGTCATCCCGGCAGGATAATTATTGCGCTGGCGACTATACCCGATGAGCGCAATGACTGTCAGCACCAGGGCGATGGTTAAGATCGCGATGGAGATACCGCGTAAAATTGGGATGGAACTACGATTCCTCACTCTGCCTCCGAAAACATGACAAACATCATAAAAAAGTATAACACACTCATTTTTGACGTTTGTGCTAGAATATTTTCAGGATACGCCAGCACCCACAGGGCAAGTGAGCTGGCTGACTCCAGAATAAAAATCACTGATAGGACGGGACCATGCTACGTTCATTTTTGATCTATCTATCCAAGGCTGGCTGGGCGCAGAAGTTAGTAACAAGTTGGAGTTTTGCATGGAAGGCAGCCAGCCGGTTTGTAGCGGGGGAAAGTGTTCAAGAAGCAATTCGTGCCGTTCGTGAATTGAATGCCAAAGGTATCAATGCCACGCTTGACCAACTCGGCGAACATACATCCACGACCGAGGAAGCCAATGCTGCCGCTGATGCCATCGTCAATGTTTTAAACGAAATAGATAAGGCGGGGGTTAAAGCCAATGTCTCTATTAAGTTAACGCAAATTGGCATGGGGCTGGATGAAGAAACCTGCCGCCAGAATTTGGTGCGTATTCTCGAACAGGCAAGAAAACACGGCAACTTCGTACGCATTGATATTGAAGACACGCCCTATACCGATGTGACGACCTCGATCTACAAAGCCATGCTGGAACGTGGTTTCACAACCCGGCAGGTTGGGATGGCGGCGCAATCCTATTTGTATCGTGCCGAAGCGGATGTGCGCGGTTTGCTGGATATCGGTACACGTTTTAGGCTGGTCAAAGGCGCGTACAAAGAACCCGCGGATAAAGCCTATCCCAAAAAAGCAGATACCGATGCAAACTATGATCTGTTAACCAAAATTTTGATCGACGGCGCGCTTAAGATCGAGAACAACACGTTGAGTGAAGATGGTCGCATTCCGCCCATCCCCGCCATCGCTTCACACGATGAGAAGCGCATTGACTTCGCCAAAAAGCATGGCGAAAAAGTTGGCTTGCCCAAGAATGCGATCGAGTTTCAAATGCTCTATGGCATCCGCCGTGACCTGCAGGATAAATTGGCGAAGGAGGGCTATCCCGTACGCGTGTATGTGCCGTTCGGTACGCACTGGTATCCGTACTTCATGCGGCGCCTCGCGGAGCGTCCCGCCAACATCTGGTTCTTCATTTCTAATTTCTTTAGAAAATAATTTGTCGCTCAGTGCCGGGCTTAGCCCGGCACTGAGCTTATAATAGCGCCATGGCTCCTCTTGCTCTGGTCACCGGCGCAGCACACAGATTGGGAAAATCCTTCGCGTTGACGCTTGCTCGACTCGGATACGACATTGTCCTTCATTATCATTCAGCGGATGACGCTGCGCTTCAAACCAAGGCGGAAATTGAAGCGCTAAAGAGAAACGTTATCCTCGCCCAAGCCGACTTAACCCAACCCTCCGAAATCTCTTCGCTAGTCTCTTCTCTCTCCTCCCTTGATGTGCTTGTCAATTCAGCCGCCTTCATGCCGAACGGAAATGTGGATGCCTTATCCCTCGAAAATTGGGATATGGCACTGGACTTGAATCTGCGTGCGCCGTTTTTGCTTGCGCAAACAGCCTCCAAGATCATGACCGAGGGCAGTTCCATCATCAACATCTCGGATATGGGTGCACAAAAAGCCTGGAGTCGCTATCCCTCGTACACGGTCAGTAAAGCGGCGTTAGAGTCGCTGACCAAGATTCTCGCCCGCGCACTCGCGCCGAGGATCCGCGTCAACGGCATCGCACCGGGCTTCGTCCTGCAATCGGACATTGTCCCGGCTGCAGAGTGGGAGCGGCTGATCGGACGGGTGCCGCTCAAACGGGCGGCGCGAACCGAAGAAATTACATCCACGCTTGAATTTTTGTTGAAGAATGAGTACATCACCGGGCAAACTATTATCGTGGATGGGGGTTATTCATTGATATAAGAATTGCTGGTTGAGTAGCCGAAGGCCTATCGAAACCAGTGAGTTGGATTCAAACTCGAAGAAACTTGTAAACATGGTGGATTCGATATGGGTCTTGCTATCGCTCGACCCTACTCAACCACCGGAACTAACAGGAGATCCTCATGTCCGAACTCAACGAACTCGCCGACAAACTCCAAGCCGAAGGTGAAAAGTTCACCGCGCTCTTCGCCAGTCTGACGGATGCCCAATGGCAGGCGGAGGTCTACACCGAAGGCGAAACGTGGACGCTGCGCAACGTGCTTTCGCATTTCGTCACCTCTGAGCGCGGACTGGTGCGCCTCTTTGAGCAGATCCGTTTGGGTGGCGCGGGCTCGCCAGATGATTTCTCCATTGACCGGTACAATGCCAGCCAGCAACAAAAGACCAAAGAGCTCTCGCCGCAACAACTGCTCGAACAATACAAAGAAGTCCGCGCGGACTCAGTGGCATGGACGTTATCGCTGGAACCCGCCGACCTGGATAAACAAGGCAAGCATCCATTCATTGGCACGACCACCATCCGCGAGATGATCAAGATGCTCTATCTGCATAACCAAATGCATTATCGTGATATGAAGAAAGTTCTAAAACCTTAAACACAAAGGACACGAAGTACACAAAGGAAAAATAAGGATAGGCTTATCGTTGCGCCAACTGACAAACCTTAGTGACCTTGGTGTCCTTCGTGGTAAAGAAAAATGAATCTTCCACCCTTCAAGCTCGAACGCTACTTCGCCAAATACGAATTCAATACTGAATACCTGCTCTGCTCCTCAGACTGTGAAGCCATGTCCATTGCGGACTTGCTTGCGCTGGAAGAAGGCGCGGCTGAAAAATTTCAACACACCTGGCTCGGATACACCGAATCGCTGGGACATCCCGCCCTGCGCAAAGAGATCGCCAACATCTACGACACCATGCAGCCCGCGGAGATTCTCGTCCACACCGGCGCGGAAGAGGCGATCTATCTCTTTATGCATGCCGTTTTGCAAAAGAATGACCACGTCATTGTGCACACACCGCATTATCAATCGCTGAGTGAAGTTGCCAACTCCATTGGCTGCGAGACTTGTGCCTGGCAGGGGCGCGAAGAAAACGGCTGGGCGTTGGATGTGAACGAGTTGAAAGATTTAATTCAACTCAACACCAAAGCCATCATCCTTAATACGCCGCACAACCCGACCGGCTACCTCATGTCCCGTGCGGATTTTGAAACCCTCAACCGCTTCGCACAGGAAAATAATTTGATCCTGTTCTGTGATGAAGTCTATCGCGAGTCTGAATACGACCCGGCGACGCGTCTCCCCGCTGCGTGCGACATGGGCGAACACGCGGTCTCGTTGGGCGTCACCTCCAAAACGTATGGGCTTGCCGGTCTGCGCATCGGTTGGATCGCGACGAAGAATAAGAAAATTTATGATCGCATGGCAACGCTCAAAGATTACACCACGCTGTGCAACTCTGCCCCCAGCGAATTTCTCGCGGAAGTCGCCCTGCGGAATCGACACAAACTCATCGCCCGCAATCTCGGCATTATCAAAAACAACCTCGAAGTCATTGACGAACTCTTCACCCAGCACGCTGACTTGTTCACCTGGGTTCGCCCCACCGCTGGCTCGATGGGATATGCAAAACTATTGAAAGGCAACGTCGAAGACTTTTGCGACGGCTTGGTGCGAAAGGCGGGCGTCCTGCTCTTGCCCGGTTCTGTGTATGATGACCCAAGCAATCACTTCCGCATCGGGCTGGGACGAAAGAATCTTCCGCAGGCAGTCGAGCGCTTGGAAGAATATCTTTCCAAGTAACGCTGGTGGTCGAGTAGGTTGAGGCGCTAGCCGAATCCGTATCGAGATCACCGCTAATAGAAATAATTTTGCTTACTTGCAGGTCTCGATACGCCTCTCGCAACGAACGCTCGAGGCTACTCGACCAGCAGATTTGACTCGAAACAGCAAACACCAATCGTAAATCGTCAATCAGAAATCGTAAATTGCTCAAACTCTTTCGCCCTCTCTTGCTCCTCCTCGCCGCGCTGACCTATGCCTTCGGCGCCAGCCTTGCCGATTACCTCGGCAAACCTTTCCGCGCGGATTCGTTCTGGCTTGGCTTCGTGATGATCCTCCTGCTGCAAGTGGCGCTGAATCTTTTGCCGGAAGTGTATCGTCCGCATAACGAGCCGCTCATCGAAAACGAAACCCGCGCCGATAAGATCATCGTACGCAATAACGCCCTGTATATTTCGATGGCAGCGTTCGCGTCCATCGCTGTGATCGCCTACATTCTCTTCAATACCAACCACTTTCCACTTTCCTCTTTCTACTTTCTCATCTTCTCTCTCGTTATCATCCTCATAAATTCCACGCCGCCATTCCGGCTCATCAATCGCGGCTTCGGCGAATTATTGCTGGCGGTGCAATTGGCATATGTGGTTCCGTCCATTGCGTTCACACTCCAGGCGACAGCTACGCATCCATTTTTGACGCTCACGCTTCCGCTCACATTTCTGGCGTTTGCATTTTTCATCGTGCTTGATTTCCAAGCCTTCGCGCAGGACGAGAAATATCAGCGCGTCACGTTCCTCACGCGCCTCGGTTGGGAACGGGTCGTGCCGCTCCATCACATCTTTGTGTTGTTCGCTTACATTTTTATGCTTGCTATGCCCGCCGTTAACCTCTCGCTCAACATCCTCGCACCCGCCTTTCTCACTTTCCCGTTTGCGCTTTTTCAGATCTATCAACTCCGCAACATCGCCCTCGGCACCAAGCCCAACTGGCTGCTGCTCAACGCCACGGCGTTGGCGGTCTTCGGACTCACGGTCTATTTCTTGACCTTCACTTTCTGGACGCGCTAACCCAACTCTTGACACATAGAACTTGATACCTGACACTTGGACGCATGCCTGAATTTCTAACTCTCCTCCCACCCGATGCCGCCCGAGACTTATTACTCACGCATCTTCCCGCCGGGATACCTGCTTCTGAAACGATCAGCGTGTCCTCCGCTTTGAATCGGACTCTCGCTGAAGACATCGTCGCGCCGCACCCGCTGCCCGACTTCCAACGCACCACTGTGGATGGCTACGCTGTCCGTGCCCAAGATACCTTTGGCGCCTCTGATTCCTTACCCGCGTATTTGACTCTCGTCGGCGAAGTCCCGATGGGCGATTCGCCAGCCTTTGAACTGGAAGCGGGTCAATGTGCCTTGATCCACACCGGCGGCATGTTACCGAATGGCGCGGATGCCGTGGTGATGCTGGAATACACTCAAAGTATTGCTCCTGCGGGGCTTAGCCCCGCAGAGAACAGCAAGAAAGAAATCGAGATCTTCCGCGCGGTTGCCAATGGCGAGAACCTCATCCGCATTGGGGAGGATGTGGCGCAGGGCCAAACGGTCTTAACGCAAGGGACGCTAATTCGTCCTGCGGAGGTGGGTGGGCTGTTGGCGTTGGGCATCACGTCCGTGCCGGTTGCGCGGAAACCCGTTGTCGGTTTGATTTCCACTGGCGATGAAGTCATCGACCCTAGTCAAACTCCGCGACCAGGGCAGGTGCGCGATATCAATTCGTACACGCTTGGTGCGCTCGTCGAAAAAAGCGGCGGCGTGGCAAAACGCTATGGGATCATCAGCGACCAGTTTCAGGCTTTGAAAGACGCGGCGGCACAGGCGCTATCCGCATGTGATGTCGTGGTCATCACTGCTGGTTCATCTGCCTCCACCCGCGATATGACCGCGGATGTGATCCGACAACTGGGCGAACCCGGCGTGCTGGTGCATGGCATCAACACCCGCCCCGGCAAGCCGACGATCCTGGGCGTGTGCAACGGCAAAGCGGTGATCGGCTTGCCCGGCAACCCCGTCAGCGCCTTGGTGAATGGCTATTTGTTTGTGGTGCCAGTCATCGAAAAAATCTTGGGCGCGTTACCCAAACCGAAAGCCACCGTACAAGCGAAGTTAACTGTAAACCTGCCATCGCAAGCCGGGCGCGAAGATTGGATCCCCGTAAA
>CAZMQE010000009.1:23674-30371 GCA_964568115.1 uncultured Anaerolinea sp. | reverse complement strand
AAAAAGGCAGAAGATCGCCTCACCTGCTAAAATGGGAAGCCACAGCGCCCCACCAACGCCGTCCGAAAGGGCGGCGTTGTGGTTTAACGCTTCGACTTCGTTCACGCATCACTCTGCTCAGCACGAATATTTTATTTAGAAACTACTCATCACCAAATGCAATGCCCATGCCACGGGCTGTCAGCACTGCATCGCCATGCACATCCACACGCTTTGGAACGAGAAATGCCTCTTCGAGCGAAATATCAATAATGTTTCCAGACCGCAACGCCACCATGCGATCAAAACTACCACTGGCAGCCAGGCGGACCGCTGCTGCTCCATAGCGGGTCGCAAGCCAACGATCAAACGGGGTCGGCGAGCCGCCGCGCTGCAAATGCCCCAATACGGTCACACGCGTCTCAAAACCTCTCTTTTCAATATATTCTCCCAAAACCTGACCGATCCCTCCCAGGCGTGGAACGTAAACCTCATCGCCGCCTCGCGAGAATATTTGCATGCCACCTGCGGGTTTGGCGCCTTCTGAGATCGCGATGATGCTGAACAACATTCCACGCTCCACGCGCTGACGCACCTTGGCAACCACCGCATCAAACTTGAACGGGATCTCAGGGATCAAGATCACATCTGCCCCACCTGCCACGCCTGAATGCAGCGTGATAAAGCCCGCATCGCGACCCATGAGCTCAAGTATCATCACCCGATGGTGAGCTTCAGCGGTTGTGTGCAGGCGATCAATGGCTTCGGTGGCAGTTGTCAGAGCGGTATCAAATCCGAATGTAACATCGGTGCCGCTGATATCATTATCGATCGTTTTGGGGACGCCGATCATGGGCGCACCTTTTTGATAGAGCTCATGCGCGATCCGCAAAGTCCCATCACCGCCCAGGACCAGCAGAGCATCCAATTTGAGATGCTCTATCCCCTTAAGAATTTCATCGGAAACATCAATGGTCACTTCCCTGCCATCGCGGATCACCTTGCGCGCATACGGGTTACCGCGGTTCGCCGCACCAAGGATCGTACCTCCGCGCGATAAAATACCGCGCACATCTTCAAGCCTCAGAGGGACGACCCCTTTTTCATTAATGAAACCGTCGTAGCCATCCCGAATCCCAAAGACTTCACACCCGTATTGATTGATCGCCGTCTTCACCGCTGCCCGAATGACTGCATTGAGTCCAGGCGCATCGCCACCACCCGTGAGAATTCCTATTCTTTTCATCGTTCACTCCTTCCCATACAATCATACTCCAATCCTATAATCTTTCTTGCCTGCAATCGTATATCCCCATATAATGAGCAGAATGGAACAAACTCCCCCAACATCAAGATCTAATAATTTAATCCGCTGGTTCGTCCCACTTGCCGCCATATTGGCATTTAGCGCCTGGTTCTATATTGCGCCACCGGGCTTGCTCGGCAAAGCAGATGCCATCGGCTACGCCATCTGCCATCGCATTGACGAACGCTCCTTTCAAATCGGCGATCGTCAACTTCCCTTGTGCGCGCGCTGCACCGGCGAATTCTACGCAGCTGGAATTGCATTGATCTTCTTCGCGCTCGTCAGCAAGAAACAAAGCGGCATGCCCGGCTGGAAGGTTGGCGCACCGCTCATCCTCTTCTTCCTGGCATTTGGCATCGATGGCTCTAACTCTTATTTATATTTGCTCAAACAAACTTCAGGCGGCGTATTCGATAATATTCCCAACTTATACATTCCCAACAATACCTTACGCCTCTTCACCGGCAGCGGCATGGGAATTGCACTGGCGTCCATACTCTTCCCCGCGTTCAATCAAAGCACCTGGGCAGTCAATGACCCAAGCCCGGCGCTCTCATGGAAAAAGCTGGGCATCCTCACAGGCATCGTCATCATCGTTAATCTGCTGATCCTCACCGACAGCCCGATCGTGCTCTACCCCATCGCCATCCTGAGTGTGTTGGGAGTGCTGGCGCTGTTGATCATCGTTTTTAGCATGGCGTGGCTGCTCATCATGCGCCAGGAAAATGTTTTTGACTCCCTCACCCAAATGTGGCTGCCCTTTCTCGCAGGGACAACACTTGCCCTTTTAATGATCACCGCGATCGACTTGCTGCGCTTCAAACTCACCGGAACCTGGGGTGGTTTTCCCCTGGGCTGATTCTCATCTGGAGGTTTTTTATGCCTGAACTACTCGCTGGAGTTTTCACGGCGTTCGGTCTCTCCGCAAGCGCGGGATTGAACGCCTACATCCCTTTGCTGATCGTGGGTTTGCTTGCCCGCTATACAGGTCTCATCAACCTCAGCAAACCGTGGGATACCCTTGCCAATCCCTGGATCATTTTGATGCTATGCATCCTTGTGATCATCGAAATGCTGGCAGATAAGGTCCCCGCTGTTAACCATATCAACGACCTGATCCAAACCGCAATCCGCCCGGCTGCAGGTGCAATCGCCTTCGCAGCCAGCGCCCATGTTGTGACGGATGTCCATCCCGTGCTGGCGCTGGCTTGTGGCTTACTCGTCGCCGGGACGGTACACGTCGCCAAAGCCGGGGTGATGCGGCCTCTGGTCACCGCAACCACCGGTGGCACCGCCAACACACCGGTATCCATCGCCGAAGATGTGACATCCACGGTCCTATCGGTTGTGGCGATCATCCTGCCCATCGTGATCGGCACCCTGATCGTTGTGCTGGCTGCATTCATCGTCTACTGGTTATACAAACGCTCTGACAAACAAACAACCTGATATAATCCGAACTAGTTATTTCATTTTTTCAAAACAGGAGAAGAAATCATGACTGACCAAATGCCCCCCATTACTGAAGAACCCAAAAAGAACAACACCACTATGATCATCGTCGTTGTCGTAGTTGTATTGCTGTGCTGTTGCTGCGCCATTCTGGCTGGCGGCTGGTTCTACGGTGACCAAATCTTGAGCTCCCTCCAATAACACAATTTCATATCAAGCAAAAGACCTCCGGATCACTCCGGAGGTCTTTTGCTATTAAACAGGGCTTGCAATTCCTTCAACCCTCTCAATGCGCCTGCTTTCAATTCATCACTCAAAACCAGTTCGTCGAATTCATCTTCGTCCAACACGGTTTGCCTGCCGTTTGCTGAAACCCATAAATCCAAAGCCAGGTCAACATACGAGACTACGCCATCCTCAAATACAGCCGGCATACCCACATTACAATACCAGCCTTTGACCTGCCCATTATCACGATCGTAAATTTCAAAGATGTTATACCAGCGATCTGAATAATAATACTCCACGAAACGGTCGCCTGTCTTGAAGATCACATCCTGAAAAGGCATATCGGCGCGGTCAAACAAAGCTTCAAGCGTGATCGAATTTTCGTCACGCGCCATTAACACGCCTTCATATTGATAAATCACTACACCAGCGGGATTCTTTTTCTGAACTTTTATCCGCGGGGCTGCTGCGCTTGTTTTCATGCGAGACATTCTACCTTAACCGGCGCTGAAATCTTTTGACCATTCTTTGGGGCTTCATCGAGATAAACATACAAGCCATTATCAAATGTGACCTTGAACCGATCCTGTTGAAAGATCACGTCCACAACAAGCCCGGATATAAAATTCGCTTCATCCTCAGCCGCTAGCGGACGCGCCAACAAATGAACTTTATCGCCCTTTGAATGTTTATGGGTACAAGGCACAGTGAAAATGCCGTGCTCTGTTTGGAATTTATTTTGCTCCACTACTTCCCCATTCAACAAATTTCCCAACCCAAGAAACCCCGCCACAAAAGCGGATTCAGGCTTTGCCCACACATCTGCCGGAGTCCCATCACGGACAATTTTGCCATCATGCAGAATCAAAACCCGGTCAGCGATCGTGAAGGCTTCTTCCTGGTCATGAGTGACATAGATCGCAGGAATACTTGTCCGATGCAGGATCATGCGTAATTGGTTGAGCAGGTCTTCACGTAAGGCACGGTCTAATGCGCCGAGGGGCTCATCGAACATCAACAAGCGTGGACGAATCGCCAAGGCGCGTGCTAATGCCACGCGCTGTTGTTCACCACCAGAGAGGTCGGTCACTTTGCGGTTTCCAAATTCAGCGAGACTGACCATCTCAAGCGAAGAGGCTACACGCTGAGCAATTTCAGTATGTCCCTTACGGCGCATCTTCAAACCGAAGGCGACATTCTCATTGACGTTGAGGTGCGGAAAAAGTGCATAGTCTTGGAAGACCAAGCCGAAGTCCCGGAGATGAGGCGGAGTGGTTGTGAGGTCGAGTCCGTTGAAGGCGATGAGCCCTGAGTCAGGGGCTTCGAGTCCAGCGATCATCCGCAAGAGGGTTGATTTGCCACTACCGGAGGCGCCAAGTAAACAGATCGTCTCCCCCTCTGCCACGGTGAATGAAATGTCGTTGAGCAAAAGGTTGCCTTCGTAGGTTTTGAAAATGTTGCGGACTGCGAGCATTAGAATTCTCCCGTGTTGGGCAGGCGAAATTTTTCGATGAGTAAAATGCTGGCAACGGCAAGGGACATCAGGATCGTTGCCATCGCCATGGCTTGACCGTAATTCAAGCCACCGGGTTGCGAGAGGAAGCGTTCGATGGCAATGGGAATGGTTGGATAATCAGGGCGTGAGATGAGAAGCGTTGCGCCAAATTCGCCGAGTGAGATCGTGAAGGCGAACGTCCCGGCAGCGAGCGTGGCACGGCGCAAGATGGGAAAGTCAATTTGTTTCCAGACTTCAAAGGGCGAGGCACCAAGCGACGCGGCAGCTTGACGTAAACGCTGCGGGATGGAAGCAATCGCAGGTTGCAGCGTGCGGATAACAAAGGGCAACGCGACCAATGTGTGTGCAAACGGGACAAGCCATGGCGAGGTGAGCCATTTGCCATAGGTGATGATCAAGCCAAGCCCCAGCATGACTGCCGATGAGCCGAGCGGCAACATGATGAGTGGATCAAGAATTTTTTCGAGGCGAGTAGGTTTGGCTAATGCGATGGCAGCGGGGTAGCCAAGCAAGAGCGAGAGCAATACAGTTGCACTTGCATATCCCAATGAATTGACGGTCGCTTGAATCGGCGGGACGTAAAACACCGACCCACGACGGTTGATAAAGAGCTCGGTATAGTAATCGGTTGTGAAACCGTATTGAACTTCGCCGCGTTGACCACGGTCCGCTTCGAGACGGAAGAGGGAGCGGATCGGGAGGGAGGAGAGAGGAGCAATGAAGAATGCAGAAAGCAGAATGCAGAATAGAACGACAAAGAGTTTTTGATTAAAGGTTTGAGGCTTGATAAGCGTGGAGCGTGGGGTGAGTTGTTGCGTGGAGCGTGAGGAGAAGCGGGTATAGAGAATCGAGAATAGGAGGGTGCAAATCAGTTGAGCGATCGCTAACAAGGCAGCAACGGGCAGGTTAAGTTGCCTGACGGCTTGAACGTAAATTTCTACTTCGAGGGTGGAGAATTTTGAGCCACCTAATAAAAGGATCACGCCAAAACTGGTGAAGTCAAAAAGGAAGACGAGCAGTGTGGCGGCGAGGATGGCTGGACGCAGGAGCGGCAGAGTCACATTTTTCCAAACATGAAACGTATCCGCGCCGAGGGAGCGGGCGGCATGTTCAAGTTTGGGATCAAGGCTGGCGAGGGCAGCACCCACAATGCGGATGATGATGGTGGTGTTGTAGAAGACGTGCGCAAATAGAATCAGGATGAAGGGTGAAGGATGAAGGATGAACGCATTATTTGAAAGAGGAAAGAGGAAAGAAATTAAGCCACGTGTGCCCAAAATAGCGCTAAAGGATGATGCTACAACCACAGTGGGCAACATGAATGGGATCGCGGTCAACGCACGGAGGATGGCTTTGCCGGGAAAATCATAACGGGCGAAGAGATAGGCTGAGGGGAGACCGAGGAGCAGTGTGAGGAGTGTGGAAAGGATGGCTTGATAAAAAGTAAAACGTAGTGCGTAATATGTAATGCGTAGGTTTTCGGGGGTAAGGGATTCGAAGTTGAAAGTAAGAGAGATGATTCTAGAAAGAGGCAGGAAGAAAAAGATGATGAGAAAAGTGAGGGGCAAAAGCCAGAGGAAAAAGCGACCTAACCACGGAGACACGAAGACACGGAGCTTCTTTAGGTTCTCCGTATTGTTCATATCTCCATGGTTATTTGGCTGGCTCATGTTACTTCAAAACAACTTCTGACCAAGCCTGGATCCACGCGTCACGCTTGGCGGCGATCACATCGGGGGCAAGTGTGGCTGGTTGTTTGGGAGCTTGAGCATATTTGGTAAATTCTTCAGGCAATGCGGCGTTGGGATTCACAGGATAAACGAACATTTGCAATGGCATATCTTCCTGGAATTGCTGGCTCAACATAAAGTCCACGAATTTTTCGGCGAGGGGACGGTTTTGAGTCCCTTTTAAGATGCCGACAAATTCAATTTGACGGAAGCAGGTGTCGGGTCCAAGCATGGAGGCGGTGGGCGAGTCATCCAACGGTTTCTCGGCGAAGACTACTTCCGCAGCGGGCGAAGTCCCGTATGAAACAACGAGCGATTGAGGTCCCTTGCCGGAGGAGGCGCTGAAGTTGGTGTAATAGGCGGTCTCCCAACCATCTACAACAACAACGCCATTGTCTTTGAGTGCCTTCCAATAATCAGGGAACGCATCGCCGTAATGCGTGATGGTGGCGAGTAGAAATGCAAGCCCAGTTGATGACGTAGCGG
>CAZMQE010000009.1:0-23574 GCA_964568115.1 uncultured Anaerolinea sp. | reverse complement strand
CAACGAAATAGGCTTTGTCGTAGTTGATGCAAACATCGCCGTAATCCACCGGCAAAGCCTGATTGGATGCATCGAGCTGGAATTCGGTTGAAATATTTTTTAACTCAGGTGAAGCATAGGCTTCAAAAATATTTTCATCCAGTGCACGCGAAAGATAGGTGTTATCCACGCCATACAGCACATCTGCAAGCGGCGCAGCTTTGGTGAGAATCACTTTATTCAACATCGCCCCCGCATCACCGCTTTTGAGAAATACGAGCTTCGCATTGTTGGCTTGCTCAAATGCCTTCACAACCGTATCACTCACCGCAAACGAATCGTGAGTCATCACCGTTAGAGTTTGTGGTCCGGCAGGCGTGGATGTGGTTTGAGGTACGCACGAAGTGAAAAGAAAGAGAAAAACAGAAAGAAGAAGTAGTAGGCGTTTCATTTTGTCCTTTTGTTTATGGCTTACGAGTATGAATCACGAGCAGGTTACCCGATGACACTTTGATGCTTGCGGCTTCATCCACAAGTTCATTGCTGATACCGCGGGTCTTTTCAGGATATAACGTTTCATCATTGAGCGGCCATCTGAGTCCGCGCGTTTGGATGCCGCGGACGGGATTGCCCCAGGGAATCAAAGAGACGATATCTCCGCTTCTTCCCTGGATTTGAACCTGATCCCGGCAAAAAAAGATTTCCTCTGCCCCATTATCAAGTCGAACGTTGAAGGGTAAAAGTTGCAAGTCAGTGAGCAGGGCGATATTGCCGATAGTTTGGTCGAGCCTGCCGCCGAGGGCAGCAACAATGATGATCGCATGCGGTTCGAGTTCAATGGCACGCGTGATGGCAAGCTCGAGGTCGGTTTCGTTCTTGTCGCGCGGATATAGCTCAACGGGGACATTCGCTTTTTGAAGATCATCCCAGGCTTGTTTCTCAATCGAATCCATATCGCCAATGACGAGATTGGGAGTGAGTCCCAGAGCGAGGGCATGATGTGTGCCACCATCAGCGCAGATGATGAAATCATCTGCGCGCAGGAGGGTGCGGGCTTGGTTGAGGTCGGGCAGGTCGCCGTTGGCGAAGATAATGATGCGTTGCAAAATAAAAACCATCCTTGGGCGGAGGATGGTTGGTTGATGAAGCAATATCCCTCCGCCAGCATGATCTGGATCAGGTAGTGCGGGTTGAGCGTTTTACGCTCCTCTCAGCCTGTGACTTACAGGCACCCCGTTCAGTTGTGAGTTAGTTATAAGATGCGGGGGTTATTTTGTCAATATAAAAAATATCGCCCAGCAAGCTGGGCGACTTAGAGTTTAGCGGACTCGGCGTTTCCATTCTTCCTTCATTTGCAATTCACTCGGGCTGACGCCGGAATCGAGAGCGAGGAAATCTGTCAGCAGGCGGTTGAAGCGGATGGTCTCATCGATCATGGGAAAATGCCCGGAGCTCTCGAGATAAACCGGGTGTGTCATGGAGGCGAGATTGAAACTTTCATCCGGCGCGAAAACCGCCTGGTCTTTTTCGCCATAGACCAACAGGCAGGGAATGTTCAAGTTACGGAAGTTGCCGTATAAATTGTCAGCTTGTAAACCGACCAGTGAGGCTGTAACAGCCTGTCCGTCAGCTTTGGCGGCGTCTGATAAGGCGGTAGCAGCTTCGGGAGTACGTGAAGACAGCCAGTCAGACAATTCTTGAGGCGAGGAGGTCCGCAGGCGGTCATTAACGGCTTTAATGTCCAGGGGGCAGTTGATCGCCATCACACGGTCCACGCTTTGGGGGAAGCGATTGGCAAACTTCATGCCAACCAATGCGCCCAAGCCGTGCCCCACCAGAGCAATTTTGCCAATACCCATTTCGTTGAGGAAACGATCGAGCAGTGTGGATTGTTGTTCAAGTGAATAGCTCAATGCGTTATGGGCTGTATCCCCAAAACCCCACAGGTCGAGGGCGTAAGCTCGATAGGAGGTTGAGGTGACTTGCATGGAAGCGATCCAATACTTCCATGAGCCAACCCAACCGTGCAGAAAGATGACCGGACGACCACGCCCGAGCACCTCGTAATGCACAATGGAACTATCGAGAAGAATAGCGCTCAATCTTTATTTTCCAAATTTCGCTAGAATAGTTTTTATAGCCTGAGTCAATTGATCGGGCGCAAAGGGTTTGAGTAAATATTCCTCCGCACCGGCTTCCATACCTTGTTGCTTTTCGCTTTCCTGGCCTTTGGCGGAAAGAAAAACCACCGGGATATCTTTCAGGTCAGGGTCGGCTTTCATGGCTTTGCAGGCTTCATACCCGGTCATGCGGGGCATACGCACATCCATCAAGATCAGATCGGGGTTGACCTTGGGCGCCATTTCAACAGCTTCCTCCCCATTGGATGCCGCAAATACTTCATACCCTGCAAAACGCAAGGTGAAGGCGACCAGATCTCGAATATCACGTTCATCTTCTGCAATTAGTATCTTAGCCATTATTAACGCCTCATCATTTCTCATGCACCGGCAGGGTGAAAGAGAAGGTACTGCCCTCACCCGGTATGCCACTGCTTTTCATCCAAATCCGTCCGTTATGCATTTCTACAATTTGCTTGACGATGGAAAGACCCAGACCAGTTCCCGGCGTAGCGAGCACCAACGGGTGTTCGCCGCGATAGAAACGCTGGAATACACGTTCTTGATCTTCGATGGAAATACCAACGCCGTTGTCTTCCACATCTACTTGAACTTCATGTCCGCCGTTCAGCGATTGAATCTGAACCTTGATGGTGCCATTTTCAGGAGTGTAGTGATAGGCATTGTAAACAAGGTTTGCCATGATCTGACGCACACGCTCCATATCACCATACACAAATGGCAGTTTCTTCGGGACATCAAGTGAGAGCCCCATGGGTTTGTTTTCTTCCTGTGAGCGCCGCAGAACATCTTCGATAACATCTTCTGCGATTTCACGCAGGTCAAGCGCCTGCGGAGACAGCGTGACGCGTCCCGATTCGATACGCGAGACATCCAGCAGATCATTGACCAAAATGTTAAGGCGCTCGGTATTGCTCTTGATAATGTTCAAGAAGTGCGTCTGATTCTCGTTCATGGCACCGGCTGCACCCATCAAGAGCACATCGGTGTAGCCGCGGATGGAGGTCATGGGAGTGCGGAGTTCATGGCTCACCGTGGCAACGAACTCGGATTTCAAACGATCCACTTCCACTTCATGGGTAATATCACGGAAGATGGACACGGTTCCAAGGAAGTCGTTTTGCAAGATCACTGGCGCAAGGTGGACCAAAATGATGCGTCCATTTTGCAGGTCAAGCTGTTCAGCAAAGGTTTCGCCATCATAGGAAGCTGGCGTATCAGACCAATCCCGGATCGTTTGCATCCATGAACTGGCGGCTTTGCCAAACAAACCACCAAACACATCCAATGCCTGCCCAACGATCGTCCCAGACTCCAAGTCAAGGATCTGTTCGGCTGAACGATTTACGAATGAAATACGATTGTTACCGCCTGTGACCAACACGCCATCTGCCACAGCTTCCAGGATGGCTTGGGAACGGCTGGCATCTTCCTGCTCACGACGCAACATACCGCCCAGTCGCTCTGCCTGATCACGAATGAGCTCATACAGATGGGCATTGTTGATGGCAACGGCGACTTGTCCGGCAATGGCTTTCACTACATTGAGAATCTCAGCACTGAAATATCCGGGCTTGCGATGGAAGACCATCAAAACACCGATGACATCCTCCGCCACGAGCAATGGCATAACAATGGCACTGCGGTGTTCACGTGAAGACGATGAGGTTTTCACCCAGCGCTGATCGTCAAGCAGATCCTGAATGAGCGCAGCTTCGCGGTTTTCCACCACCCAGCCAGCCAGACCTTCGCCGATCTTGAGTTTGAAACCACGCCCTTCGCCGCCGATCTTATCAGTGAGATAACCGTAGCCAGCGCGGTAGTGCAGCATATTATCCTCAACGCTGCGCAGCATGATCGTACCTTGTTCTGCGCCGATGGCATCGTTCAACAATGCAAGCGTGCGATTAAGCGCCCGGTCAAGATCAAGACTCGATGACACTTCGGTGAGAATACGCAAAAGCGTTTCTGTATTCTGCTGTTCGCGTTGTAACTGAGCAGTGCGCTCCACCACGCGACGTTCAAGTTGCTCCGCCAGCCGTTGGGTTTCATTGAACAAACGACCATTTTGGATCGCAACAATTGCCTGATTCGCCAGTGTGCTGAGAATTTGCAAATCATCTTCGGTGTACACATTAGGCTCATAGCTTTGAGCAGAGAGCATGCCGATCGTCCGCCCGCCAAGTACCATGGGAACAGCCAGAATGGAAAGCGGGGTACTGGGCTTGCCGTAGACAACACTGTCCATGCTTTCTACAACGTCAGCACCATGCAATAACAAAGGTTTGCCGGTGGAAATAACCCGCCCACTCAAACCCTGGTCAACCGGGATACGCGTGATCGGAGCGCGTTTATCATCATCAATCAGGTAGACACCCTCGATCTCATTGGTCGATTCGTCCAAAAGACTGATAACAAAAGATTCGACCGGCATCAGCCGTTTAGCGGCATTATGGACTGCCACGTATACCTGCTCTGGGTCAAGGTTGGCACCCACCTGGTAACTGGCTTTGTTTAGCGCCGAGAAGCGGTCCGCAGTTTGCTGCGTGGATTGGAACAAGCGCGCACCTTCCAACGCTATGGAAGCCTGATTGGTTAGTGTCCGAGCCAGTTCGATCTCCGCCAGGCTAAACCGCACGGCAGCATTCTGGTGAACAAAAAGTAACGCGCGCAGATTGGAACCGCTTGTAAACGGCAAAATAAGCAGGGATTGAATTCCATCACCCAGGAAGCTAATTAAGGGCGCCAAGTCTGGTTCGGCGCTGATGGCGTCGGTCACAAACACGCCCAACGATTCCTGTAAACGTTGAAAGATGGGTGCATCCGGCAGCTTATACGGCAATTTCGTTTTGCTCTTGGGGGTCGAATGTTTCCAAACCGGTTTGCCGCGTTCGAACCCAACCACCGAAATACGGGGGGCATTCAAGGCATCTTGAAGCTCACGAGCCGTTAATTCAAGGATCTTGTCTTCTTCAAGCAATCCGCTCAGCGCCAGGGAGAAACGATTGAGCAAAGCAAGGCGTTGCGAGCGTTCATCCAACTCAGCAGCACGAGATGAGCTATCTTCAAATAATCTTGCGTTTTCAAGAGCTACCGCCGCCTGGCTGGCAAAGGTAGTACCCACTTGAACATGTTCACGGGTAAAGGCGTATGCCTGCCATTTTTCAAGAGCCAACACACCAATCACTTGATTCTTTGAAACAAGCGGCAAGCCAAGCCAGGAAAGACGCGGCGCCTCTAAAGTTGGGAAACGCGGATCCTGACGCACATCCCCAACGAGAACGCCCTGGCCTGTGCGGATCATTTCCTTAAATAAGGCAGCACCATCGGCGGCAACGGTCAAACCGAGGCGGCGATCTGTATCCGGGAAACCACGTGCTGCGGCAACTGTCAGGCGGTCCTTCTCGCGAAGCCAGAGTGTGGCAGTATCAAACGGAATGACTGGACCAAGCTGGTCAAGCAGAGACGCGACCAATTCATTGCTCTGCAAACTGGAAGTGAGATTCGTAGCCGCATCAGTCAACGCTTCAAGTTGTGCCGCACGTTCCTGTGTGGCTTGCACCAGGCGGACGTTCTGGAGCGACAGACCAACCTGCTGGGAAAGCGACAGTAACAGTGTCTCATCATCTTCTTTAAACGCAGCCGGTGTATTGAAGTTATCCAAGACGAGCACACCAATACATTGTTCACCCGATTGGATCGGAATCAGCAAACTCGAAACCGGCAAACGCCCACCCGTTGCCTGACGATACAACAACAAACCTTCTGTTGAGAAAGTATAGTCACGCGTAAATTGAATTTCATCCACCCGCATTGGGCGTTTCGTATCATAGACCTGTCCCGGTAATGACTCGCCCAGGTGATACACGATCCGTTTCATCGCATCGTTATCGGCATAGCCCGAGACCGTCTGAGGCACCAACTGACTGGCATGTTCGTCCCAGAGCAACACCACGCCGGCATGCGCCACACTTAAAGCACGCCGTGCACTTTCCAATAGTGAACGGACAATGCGGTCTGCATCCAGTCCGCGTAATTGGCGGCTGAAATCGAGGAGCAAATTCACTTCCTGCAACCGGCGGCGTGTTTCATTAAGCAGGGAGATGTTCTGCAAAATAACTGAGGTTTGACGTGCGATCTGGTGATACACCTGCAAGTCTTCAGATGTAAACGCAGGCAATGGCTCAGGGCTGAGCGCCATCATAGCGGCAATGGTCTTTTTATCGATCTTGATCGGCAAACACACCAAAGACTTGGCATGCAGAGCAGTCAACAATGGAGTCTCGCGCCAATCCAGATCTTCATCAAGGCTGGCGATCAGGATGGCTTCGCCGGTCTGTAAACATGCCCGCAGCGGATTCCGCTGCCCGAATAAGGCTTCGGGATTAGTCGCGCGAGGAATACTTCCCAACACGTGCATCAAACGCGGTCCATCGGCAGCAACTTCGGCAATGATCGCAACTGACATGCCCAACTGTGTAAGCGTCTCGCGTCCCAACGCCTGCAACGCAGAGGATGAGTCCAATTGGCGGCTGACAGATTCAGTAATGGCAAGACCAGCCCTTACCCGTTGAGCACGCTGATCAAGGTTTTGAATCGCGATGGTTTGATCCAGGTCTTTGCGCAGCAAAATAGGCAGATCATTTTGGGTAACCGTAAGCAGGCGCTGCTGTCTTTCCATGCCAGATGAAAGCGATTCAACCTGGGTGCGTAATGCAGTAAAGCGCGTATGGCTATAAATCAAGAGCGAGGCTTGTGCGGCATAAATTTCAAGCGTTTCGATGGTGGCAAGGTCGGGTCGCATCCCATCACGCGGAGTGTCAAGGCTGATCAATCCAAGCGGGTTCCCCTGGCTATCTTCCAAAGGAACAATAAGAATATCATCATGATCCCACGCATTCGGCAAGTTCTTTGATTTCCCGTCTGCTTCAATGGTGACCATATGCACATCAGCAGGAATAATCGGAGCTTTGTCGACGGGAATAAAATAGGAACGGCTCACCCGGAACTGCGGTTTGAGCAGCTGCTGGATGCTGGACAACGGTTGCTTGCGTGAGATCAATTCATTCAAGACATCCGGAGCAAACCCGACACCCGCTACGCGTCTTAACAAGCCGGTATCTGATTCGTGGATACTGATCAGGATCGCCCCGAAAGGCGTTGCCTCGCGAATGCCGTTAGCGATCAACCGCAGAGATTGTTCAAGCGGCTGATCAAAATTAATGAACGGGTTAACTTCTGCTAATTTTGTGAGCGCATCAGCACGGCGGCGGAAGCGTTCAACAAATTGACGTTGTCCTTGATAGCGGTTTGCATTGCCAATCGCTACTGCCGCTTGAGATGCAAGTGTTTGAATCACTTCAAGCGCGGTTTCATCGAAGAAAGCTGTCTGTTGCGAGTGTAGATGAATTAAACCGCTGGTTTTACCCTGGCTGATGATCGGCACGATCATCGTGGATTGGACGCCTTCATGAGGGCGAGTTTGCCCGGGCTGACCCAAGTCCATGATTATTTTAGGAGCGCCGGTTGCTATCACTTCCAGCTCGGCGGGCGAAAAGGTATCAGCGTGTGGACAGCCGATCGAAAGCGTAACAGACGGCGGGTTGGATGAAGCGGCAGCGTCAAATAGCAAGATCGATCCACATTCAGCACGAGTCGTCTGCAGGCTTTCATCCCGTACGATCTCAAGCAGCGAATTAACATCTACCATGGAGTTAAGCTCGCGGCTTACACGTGTGATTGCAGTGAGGTGCTCGATGCGGCGGCGCAGGGTTTCATCCGTTGAGGTTGAGCGCGTGGCATCTTCGATGGCAGAGGCTAACAGCCCGGCAGCAGTGGAAATGATCTGGAGGTCGTAATTATTGAAAAACTCAGCCTTACGACTGCCAAGCATTAGTTCGCCGATACTGCGCTCACGCACAACCAGCGGAACGACCACAGCCGATTCGACTTGCAGGGTAGTTACGAGCGGGCGATAACTGGGGAGTACGCGGCGGTCGGAACTAAGACGCCCGGAGATAAATGACTTTTGACTGCCGGAAACTGTTAACCGATATTGTGAGGCGTCCATGTGCAGGCGTGCAAGTGTGCCAGCGGCTTCAACCGAGGCACCCATCACTGATTCGGCATGCAAGCGCAGCTCGCCAACCTGCTCATCATAGAGAAAGATGGCAGCCAGATCGCCTTGGAAGAGGCGGGCAAGTTCTTGCACTGAGAATCGGAGGGTTTCATCCAGGGTTGCACTGGAGGCTGCAAGGCTGGCAATGCGTCGCAAGGCATCAGACCGCAAGGCTCGCTGGCGTGTCTGCTCAACAACCACCGAGTTTTCTATAATACCTGCTGCCTGGGTCGCTACGATGCTGATCAAACGCAGTTCTGATTCAGTAAATTCTTGGGCAGCTTGTTTATGGTTGGAAACTTGGAAGTAGCCAACGAGTCTCTCACCTGAGATCAATGGCTCAAGTACCGATTCGCGCAGACTGGCCGCCTGCGATAAATTCTGTAAGCCGAGATCGCGCCACACCTGGTCATCTGCGGCATTGCGCGTGATGACAGGCTTGCGTCCAAAGATGATTCTTTCAGCGGGGCTGTTTGGATTAATGGTAGTACGGTACATATCAACGATATGAGAGGGTAATCCTTGAAAGGGTAATTGAGCCTCCAAGGTATTCTTACTTTCGTCATAAAGCAGAAATCCCAGTACATCCACTGCAAATAAAGGTTTGACGCTTTCAACCAAACGACCGATCAAGTTTGTATGATCTTGTGATGTGCCGAACGCCTGCGCCAGGTTGGCGAGCCCGCTTAATTCTGCAGAACGATTTTGTTCAGCTGTAAAAAGTAAGGCATTATGAATACTGTATGCTGCTTGGGTGGAGACAAGCTTGGCAAGATCAAGGTCTTGTTGCCCGAGCACATCAGGGGATAAATGTCCAAATTCCAGGGTGCCGATCAGGTGATTATCAACGATCAGCGGCAGACCTAGGTAGGATCGCACAACCGAGTTGGTATTCCATTGCGGGATGGATACATTGGGTGTACGCGTATCGGGAATAAGCAGCGGTTTGAGTTGTGTGATCAGGAATTCTGTCAGCCCATCAAAATGAGAGCGAATTGCAGGCTGAACGTTAGATGCACCCGAAGCATCCAATACATACGTTGCGAGAGTTTTATGAGCAGCATTCCATGTTTTGACTTCGAGCAGATCTGCCGGGACCAGATGCGAAATATTCAATAAGATCGCATGCAAAGTATCTTCAAGCCCAAGGCTGGCAGACACATTGGTTCCAAAATCAGTGATCAATTGCAATATGGATGAATCTGTATTGGTTTCAGCCAGATTTTTGGAAAACTCGATGTTCCGCATGGCAACCAACATGAGGAGATCAGGACCTGGCACCTGATAAGAGGTAACTTCAATCAACTGCCCACTGATCGAGATCCGCTTTTGTCCCTGACGGGCGCAAAGCTCAATGAACTCTTCAGCCGGGCGAACACGCCTGAGAAGTTGTTCAAGATCTGGTAATTCATCTGGGCGCAAACCAAACCATTCACGCGCCAGGTCGTTCATATACTCTACACGTCCACCAGACTGGACGATTAGAACGGCTTCACTTGTTGATGAATCAGGGGAAATAAAAGGGGCTTCTGTCTGTGAGACAACCGGCACATTACGCTGCCCGCGGCGCAAATAAACAACAATCAGCACTGGCACAATGAATGCCAGCGCAAGTATGATCAACCCGAGGCCCGTTTCCAGCCCGGCAATCATTATCAGATATCACCTTATCCGCCAGCAGCGGAATCCTGCCGACGGGCTTCAGCCGCCAATTCAGTGATCTCGCGAATGTCGGCAAAAGATTGCACGCTGGGCGAAACTACGCCCACCGACATGGTCATGAAAGGAACTTTCGTTGTAGTTCCATCTGCAGCTGGGGCTTGCATAAAGCCCTGTTGTCGGTCCATAAAATTGTAGTGAGTCTGCACTTCGGTATCAAAGCGTTCTTTGAGACGCGCCTTAATCGCAGCAGACTTTTCGTCTGAGGTAATAATGATGAAATTGTCGCCGCCGGCATGTCCGATAAAATCTGAGGTGGAACCCAATTCATCGACCACTTCGCCAATTAACATGGCGGTAAAACGCAAGACATCATCTCCAGTCACAAAACCATAAACATCTTTAAAAGGCTCAAAGCTATTGACACGCGCATCGAGCAGTGCCCAGCCTTTTTCACGAATGATTTCGCGCAGTCGATTTTCGATCAGGCGTCCGGCAGGTAATCCAGAACGAGGGTCGGTAAGGCTTTCCCGCTCAGAGCGTTTGATCGCGCCTTGTACGCGCAGCTTTAGTTCTTCAATATCAAACGGCTTCGTGATGTAATCATCCGCGCCTAATTCCAACCCTTGCAATTTGTCACTGCGTTCATCTTTTTGGGTCAGGAAGATCACCGGGATATGGCTGGTACGCATGTTGGTCCGCAAATTGCGACAGACTTCGTAGCCATCGATATCTGGCAACATAATGTCCAACACGATTAGATTAGGCAGAACCTGTTTGGTCTTTTCCAATGCGTCTGAACCACGCACAGCGACATCGACCTCAAACTCCATGCCGCCAAAATAGATCTTCAGCATGTTGCCGATATCGATATCGTCTTCCACAACCAAAAGTCGAGATTTTCCCATAAGCGACCTCCAATATTACATGTGCGCGCTGTGCAGCAGTCGAGCGTTTTTCGCGTTACGGCGCACTGCTTCAATTTGTTGGGTTGTTACTTCCCTTTCGAATGAGCGGAACCCGCTCAAACGAAAACCGTGCTTCTTTGCAATTCCATCAATCTCTTCTACGCGCGCTCTTGTCAAATGCTTGCCAAGCGTATAATCCTCAAAACGTCCTTCGAGCGCCAACGCTATCGTTTCAGCCATACAGGCATAAGCCTTGCCTGCCGGAAAACCAAAGTTAAAGTGGAAATCAACGGGTCCTGGCACATCGACCATTCCACCGTCAATCACTAATATATCATCTCTCACCGCCGCCACCATTGCAGAAACATCACGGGGACGGGCTACATCACAGACCACACTACCCGGCTGTAGATGTTCCGGGCGGACTATATCATGGATGGCGCTGGTGACCGTCAGAATCAATTGCGCTTCTTTCAAAACATCCATTTTCGTACTGACGATCAACTCGCATCTGGTATGGACTTTGAGCCTGTCTCGCAGTTCTTCGAGCTTGTCCTGTCTGCGACCGATCAAGTACAGCCGTTCCACATCATCTGCCAGCAATTCAGCGCATACCTGCCCAATCGCACCGGTGGCACCAACAACCGCAGCTGTCGCAGTTTTGAGCGGAATATCCATTACACACGCCGCTTCACGAATGGCGTTTACCGCCACCATGACCGTATAAGAATCACCGGTGGTAACTGGAACATCCAACTCATTCGCAATTGTAACGCCTGCATCCCCAACCACGGAAGTGAATGCACCCAAACCCAAAATCTGCGCGCCGAGTTTTTCTGCCATTTGTCCGGTTTGTATAATCTTACGATAAACCGTTCGCTCTGGCAACTCCATCATCCGTTTTGGTGTATACGGGCAGGCAATGAACCAGCCTTTGATTTCCTTACCAGTTGCCTGAGATTTGATACCTTCGATCTCAGAAATATAAACCGGAGGAAAGAATGTAGAGAAGAAATCGATCTGCTTCTCATTGAGCATACGCCCCAAGAGCGGAAATTTCCTGCTCACATCCCGCTTGGGGTCAATAGGATGGATAATGAACGCAAAAGTATCCACGTTATGGCTACCATGATTCCAATTCTTTTTCGTCTTTTGGCGGATACAATCGCTTATGCAAATTGGCTGATTTAAATTTATGATGATCGCTATCTTCGTATCGAACGTTCTTGTCAATTACACGGCGATCTTTCGAAGCTGCCAAAACCACATCCGATTCAATGGTGCGGGCAGGGTAAACGATCAAACCAGAGCCTAAGCGACAATTATGTCCAACCGCGCTTCCGATCACGGGGCGGTTTGAGAGACTTAAGTTATCTTTGCCATCCAGCGCGCGGATCGGAGCTGGAACCAGATTGTAATCTGTGAAGGTTGAGCCCGCTCCAATAAATGTATTACGCCCGATTACACACATTTGCAAACAGGTATTTTGAGCGATCATGCTGTTTTCCATCACGGTGGTCATGAATAGCGCGGCGCGAAATGGCAGGAAGGCTCCATCCCCCACCACCGAAAGCATCAACTGGGCGTCTTGCGAAACGTTGACGTTGTTCCCAATAATGCAGTTATCGATCACAGCTCCAGCATCAATGTGAACATTATCTCCGATGGTAGTGGGACCGTAGATAGTCGCACTTGGATTAATAATGCAGTTCTTACCGACTTTGACAGCTGTCGAACTCTCGAGAAGCTGCCGCCCTTCATACAAAGCCGAGGCAAAAAGCTTCAGCTTGAATGCCAGGTCCTCATTAACCCGTTTTTCAAAACGAGCTCCGCGTGAAAACAAACCGAACACCACGTCTGCAATATATATGTGTACCCATGAATCGATGGCAAGCAAAGTGCGTAATGGTACTTGAAAAGTTAGGTCCCCACTTTGATCTGCCATGTAGGTTGGCACGTGGTAATAGCCCATCTCACGTGCTTCTAGGTTGATGACCAGCGGTTCGACATCAGCAACCGGTCCCTTCGGGTAATACCACAAATCTGCCAGATATACTCCGCCCGCCGGTGTGTAAGAAGACGATAACGGCAAAGCGTGTTCCTTGAAAGCCAGGTCTTCCGCAGAAAAGGCAGCCCGGACCGCACGTCCCTTTTTCCGCGCCATCGACATAAACAAGTTTATATATTCTTCGTCAAAGAACAGATTATCCCGATAGACAATAGTTTCTTCGCGAGCAAGGGGTAGGCGTTCCCCAGGCTTCAATTCCTGTTCCCGGGTCGTAAATGGCGCGAGCACATTCCGCTGATGCAACCAGAGCGGATGGTTCTGGATACGCAGATCACGTGCGTGTTCATTAAATGGAGTAATGCGATGAGGGTCTTGAAGTATGATCTTAAACATATCAATTGCAATTATTCCACAAAATCATCAAAACTGGGGTGGCAAGTTTACGCATTTACAACCACAGTATCTACACTTTTGTTGGGGTTTGATTTGATACTAATAAATTGGGGATTGGTCAATTACGATCGTGCAAGTGGCGTCGCCCATTGCAATGCAGGTCTGTTCCTCAACATTAAAAACCTTGCCCCCGCTCAACCAATATAAGGCTTCTTGCAATAAGCCCACTGCTAAGTGACAGACCGGGTCTTGGGCTTTCCGTTCCCAGCACAATGGACATCGATCAATATGCCACAAAAGCTTTCCGTCTTCTTCTTCAACGCGCACACGCTGATCTGTAAAATTATTGAAGAGCTCAGCAAAAACTCTGGCACCCGCACTTAATTTCATTGGGAGTGGCAAAAGGCGGAATGCCATCTCGGTCAAACCCAACTGGGTTCCATATTGTCGAACTCCATAATTGAAACAAGCCCGACCAACTCGTAAAGACAGTCCACGTCCGCCATGAGGACCGTAGGCATGCTCCAACGTATCTGTAATGCTGCCTAAGGTACTAAAAGAAAAGGCTAGTTTTGTGTCATCTTCGGGGTATGCTTCCATATAAGATGGAAGCGCTGCAAGTTTCAGGATGGCGTTGACCCCATTTCGCCCCATCACCTCTTCCATAGAGAGAAGAATGATCCTTCCCATCCGGTTGGGGTAATAAAATGTTTCAAGAGAGGTCATGGAGCCAACGTAACAGAAGGTACAGGGATTGGGGATGACTGAGCCTGAGGAACTGACACGCCATTGTCTTTATCAAGAAATGCTTTCAGTCTCTCGCTAAAGTCTTTAGGCTCTTCCAACATGGGAAAATGTCCCGCCGTTGGGAAGCGCTCGATCTGAGCTTGAGGGATGCCCTTTTGCATGGGTTGCCATTGCTTCGGATGGACAATGACATCGCGGTCACCATAGATCCCCATCGCAGGGACCTTGATCTGATCCAGCATTGGGCGGAGATCTGTTCTTCGAAGCGAGGCAATTGAAAGCAGGAATGATTCGACCGTCGTCCGCGAAAGGTCACGGTCCATCATTTCTCCAAAACGCTTGTCTCGGCAAATAATCGGTGAAGCGGCTTTCATGGCAAGGCGAAAAGTGCCCATCATATTGAAGAGCATAAATGCAATCGGGCGATAGCCTGCAAGTTTCAGGGGGACGGCTAAGGACGAACCAACAATGGGCGATCCAACCACAACAACTTTACTCACGCGCTCGGGGTATTTAATGGCTACTGAAAGGCTGACCGTACCACCCATACTATGCCCCACCAAAGGCGCATGCATGATACCCAATTGCTCCATAAATTGATTTACAAGGCTGACAAAATCCTGAACCGCGTAGGTTTCACGTTTCTTGCCAGATTCTCCAAACCCCCAAAAATCCATGGCATAGGTGCGATAATACCGACCGAGATACCCCATCGTCTCCTGCCACAAGCCCCATGAGCCAAGCCAACCATGCAGAAGAATAACAGGTTTCCCGCGCCCGTAAACTTCGTAATGTACAATCCCTTGGTCAGTAGTAATTGACGACACAGTATCCTATTTCAAATCAGACGAGGAAGTTTCCCCTTATGACTTCTTATCCATTTCAGCAAGAATGCCGTAGAGTAATTCCAAAAGCACCGATTTCACCGTATCTTTATTATTGGCAACGCACGGCAAAAACTTGACCTGACTTTCGAGGCGTAAGGCATGGCGCATATCTTCCATATCCCAAGCATCAGCCATATCCTGTTTATTTGCCGCAACCACATACGGAGTAGGCGCATACGCACGAAAGGTTTCCAGGATCGAGCGAGCTTCGCGGAAGGTCTCAGGGCGGGTGCTATCCACCATCACAATAAACCCAAGCATGCCTTCAGAAAGAATCTCCCACATGAAATCAAAGCGCTTTTGACCGGGCGTACCAAACAAATAAAGAACGAGATCTTCATCCACTGTGATACGGCCGAAATCCATCGCAACCGTGGTAGCTTCTTTAACAGAACGTTCAGCTGTGTTTGAGATCTTGCGTTCAGTCGCCACAACGTCAATTTCGCTAACGGACTGAATAAATTGAGTCTTACCTGCACTAAAGGGACCTGTGACAACCATTTTTACTGTTTGCATAAATTCTTATTCCTTCCGCCTGATTGCTTACAGCGAACGAATTCGCCCGATCAATTTGTTTACCAACGATTTTTGTTCTTCCTTGTCCTGGGTTGGGTAGGTGCTCGGGTGCTGCTGAACCACCATGCCCTCAGGCCGAACAATTTCAACAAGACCCGCCTGCAACAATCCATACACGATGCGGCGGACCTCAACATCATTCATCTTATTTGTTTGCGCGATCTGCTTCATCGTATTCTTTGGATTAATGAATGAGACTACGCGCCATTCTTCCACACTTAAGTTCACATTCTTGAGCGGTCGATCCGTAAATTTCAATGCCATCTCAAGGCTGGGAATTTCATCATTCAATTGTTCCCACTCACGCAACTGCCGGGAACCTTCGATAATAATATTTTCGAGATCAAGCCGCACATTAATACGATCTACCGGCGGCATCATTTCACCTTCAAACCGGAAGAAGCCTTCCACCCATGTAAACAGGCGGCGCACAACTTCTGTAAAATATCCCTGAAGATGCGCGAGAATTTCTTCCTGTGATAGATACCCGGAATTGATCAATAACAGACCGAGTTCCTTATCTGTGATTTTTCCAGCGCGCTCCACGATCGCACGATATTGATTCACAGTTAAGCGATTCGCTTTATGCAAAACGGTTGCGAGCGTACCATCTTCCTGCCCAACCCGCGCATAAGCCAGCTTCCCCTCGCGAAAGGAAATATAAGCCTGCTCACTTGGACCGTCCACTACGAGCGTGCCGGTCTTTTGAGCAAGATTAATTAAGTTAAGCAATTGTGTAATCGTGAAATCGCGTAAGTTTCCGCGCAGCGCCATAAGGACCTCAATAAAATCTCCCACGCGGGAGAAGTGAAAAGATTATACTTGCAAGGGAAACATGCGTCAAACAAGTATCCCATGATTGATAAGTCTTTGGAAGGTGATAAACTTTCCAAAATTGGATTGGAGACATTTACACCATGCGAAGGATTCAAATCCTGCTTGCGCTCGTTCTAAGCTTGAACCTGTTTGCGGTTCCATCTGCCCTTGCCGCCCCTCAAGCAGATGTGACAAACGATCAACCCGTGATTCAATTCCCCAACACCATTACGTTCCGTGCAAAGATCACAGGCAACGCCAACATTACCTCGGTCGTGCTTGAATATGGGTCAGAACAACTTACCTGCGGCGACGTGGTCGCCAAAGCCTTTCCTGAATTCACCCCGGGCAAATCTGTTGATGTGCAGTGGACATGGGATATGCGCCAAAGCGGCTCCCTGCCCCCTGGTGCAACCATCTGGTGGCGATGGCACTACACAGACGAAAATGGCAAAGAGACCGTATCTGACCAGCAGACCATTGCCTGGCTGGATTCTGAACATAACTGGAAAACCGTCAAAAAAGACAAGCTCAACTTACACTGGTACTCAGGCAATCAAAGCTTCGCTCAAGAGCTGCTGGATGCCGCCCAAAGCGGGCTTGATTTCAACCGCACAAAATCCGGTTTGGTGGCTGAAGCGCCGATTGACTTATACATCTTCGCCAATACCAATGACCTAAAAGATGCCATTCTCTACGAACCAACCTGGACTGGAGGACAAGCTTTTCCTGACCATGATATTGTCATTATCGGCATCTCTAAAAATGACCTCGAATGGGGCAAAGATGCTATTGTGCATGAATTGACCCATGTACTGGTTGGTCACCTCACCTTCTCCTGCCTTGGCGCGGTGCCTACATGGCTGAATGAAGGTCTCGCCGTTTATAGTGAAGGTGAGCTTGATGCTGCCTCACAAACTCAATTGGATGAGGCTATAAAAGCTGACACCCTGCTCACTGTCCGTTCTTTAAGTGCAGGTTTCTCTGAAGTTTCAGACAAGGCTTATTTATCATACAGCCAATCTTTTAGTATCGTTAAATTCCTCGTCGAAACCTACGGACAGGAAAAAATGACCGCGCTCCTGATCGCCTTGCGCGACGGCGCGACCGTGGATGATGCGCTCACTCAAACCTACGGCTTCAACATCGAAGGGCTTGAGGATGAATGGAGACAAGCGATCGGCGCCCAGCCTCAAATCTCATCTGCCCAACCAACCGCCCAGCCAACCCCAACGTATGTTCCCACCATTGTTCCGATCTCTGGCGCCCCATTGGCAAATCAGATCTCGCCAACGCTCATCCCAACCTCCTCGTTTGATGGGCAACCGACTGAAACAACGTCACCACGTGGCACGCCGCCCATTGCACTGACGCTTATCGTTTTAGGCTTCTGTTGCATCTTCTTCTTAATTATTGGCGTGGTTGTGTTCGGACTTTACATCCGTGCCCAAAATATGAAAGCAGGCAAGCATGGTTAAGAAAAACATAATCACGACTTTAGTCCTTCTTGCGATTGGGGTTTCAACAATTACATCAGCAAGCACGAGAAATGTGTCAGCGTGGCAAACCCCGCTCGTTGCACTTCACCCTCTCACGGTACGAGCGGGGCAAATTGATGTTCCGCTGAATCAGGCTTTGGTGTTGGAGGGAGGCGAGTCCACGAATCCGCGTCAATATGATCCGCATACGACGTTTGGCTCAGGTGACAAACGCGTCTACAGTGGCTTAGTGGCATTTGATCCGCAACTTAATCTCACGCCCGATCTCGCTGAAAAATGGGATGTGAGCGCAGACGGCATGACCTATACATTCCATCTGCGTCAGAATGCCAAGTTCCATAACGGACGCGCGGTGACGGCAGAGGATTTTGTGTATTCATTGGAAAGATCTGCCAGCCCGGCGCTCGCCTCACAAACCGCGCTCACTTATCTCGGTGACATCGCGGGTATTCATGAATACGCCAGCGGACAGGCTGATCACATTTCTGGCTTGAAAGCCCTGGATGAGCACACCCTGCAAATCACCATCGATGCCCCCAAGCCTTACTTTTTATTGAAGCTCACCTACCCCACTGCCTTTGTATTGGATAAGGCAAATGTGGAAAGCGGCGCAGAATGGTATCGCCAGCCCAACGGCACAGGACCGTATAAGCTCATCGAATGGACTTCTTTCGAGCGCATCGTTTACGAAGCGAACAAAGATTTTTATCTGGGCGCGCCATCCATTCCTTATATTGTTGTCAATCTCTATACTGGTAACAGCCAAAGCTTATATGAAACCGGAGATGTGGATATCGCGGGTGTCGGCTCCATTGAACGCTTCACTGACCCGACTGAACCGCTCCACAACGAACTGCGCGCTGGCGTTTCGCTTTGCACAAGTTACGTGGTATTCGATACCACCCAGCCGCCCTTTGATGATCTCAACGTACGCAAGGCGTTCTCCATGGCATTCAATCGTCAGCAATATATTGACGTGGTGTACACAGACCGCGCCCTGCCCGCGATTGGCATCTACCCGCCCGGCTTACCGGGGTTCAATATCGCTTTGCAAGGTCTGCCTTATGATCCCGCACAGGCGCGCGAATTATTGAAACAATCCAAATACGGTCTCAACCTGCCGCCCATTGTCTTTACGAATGCCGGTGTCGGCAGTTACATCAGCGGAGATATTGCCGCATTAGCTCAAATGTGGAAACAAAATTTAGGGATCACAATTACCGTTGAAAACCTTGAGCCTAATTTTTACTACGACCAGATCTATGCTGGTAATCATGGTCAGCTATTCGATGGCGGCTGGTGTGCAGATTATCCCGACCCTGAAAATTTTGCCGATGTGCTGTTCCATACCGGTTCAAATCAAAACAACGGCGGCTACTCCAATCCGCAACTTGATGTATTGCTCGAAGCCGCCCGCATCGAACGCGATGTAGTCAAACGCATAGAGATGTATCAGCAAGCCGAGCAAATGCTGGTAGATGACGCCGCTGCGCTCTTCACGATCCATTCGCTCAATTACGAATTGGTTAAGCCATATGTAAAGGGCTATGTGCTTACCCCCATTGATATTCCCATCGAACGCTATATGTGGCTGGACGGGAAATGACCCTCTCCGCCCTCACCTGCACTTGCGTGCTGGTGCAAGTGTCGGGCACCTCCCCCATTTTCCGACGAACTTCAATCGGAAAATGGGGGAGGCTGGGTGGGGGCTATGGTCGCGCTTCTACCGCAAACTCAACTCGCGCGATCCTGCCTCCAATACTGGATATCAAAAACTCGAACGGCAGACTCCCGCCCGCAGGCAGACTCGCGTTCGATTCCCATCTGCGGACTCCGATCACGCTTCCAGCTTCATCGTAAGCTGTTCCAGCCACCCAAACCTGATTCGCCGCTGACGTTTGACTCAGTGACAAAACCAGTCCGCTCACGTGGGCGCTGTGCCCATCGGCATTGACTTGCACCAGCGTGTTGTTGATCGTCGCCGGGATGTAGCGTGTGTCATTTGGCAAGAGTCGAATCGCAGTCAAGATCTGGATTTGCGGTTTGGCATCCAATGGAATATCCGGCGGGAAGTACACCGCCAACGGCAAAGAAGTATTGGGGGGCAGAATATTCAAAGACAATAATGCAACTTGACTCGCGATAAACGTATTATTCACATCTACCAATGTCACCTGGGCGCTGACGTTTTCCATGAAATCAGGAAAGTCGTTATGAGCTAAAACAAAACACCATGCGCCCTTATCTGTGGTTGGGTAGCATTTAATTTGCTGAACAGTAAATGGCGCAGGTGTCGGCGTTGGCTCGCCGGATGGATTATCGGGGTTACTGGGAATCTTTAGCACCTGCCCCACTGACATGGCGTTGGGCGAGACTTCAGGATTTGCAGCTTGCAAGTCATCGATCGATACTCCAAACTTGAGAGCAACACTGCTGATGGTCTCGCCTTGCCCCACAGTATAGGTAAAAGGTGTCGGTGAGGGTAAAGGCGTGGTTAGGGGAACCAGCCCATCGGGAGTCGGAGGCGCTGCTTGAGTAGCGGTGAGGTATGGGAGGAGGTCACCCGGCTGAGGCGTGGATTGAGTCGGTTGTGGGGCGCAAGCAGTCCACAAAAAGAGGAAGGTTGAAAGAAAAAGGTTGAGAAAAGTTCTTTTAGACATGAGGAGATTATAATTGCATCACTATATCTCAACGGAGGCTGTTAATGGAGTATCGTCATTTGGGACGCACGGGAATTCGCGTGAGCGAACTTTCGTTTGGCTCGTGGGTTACGTTTAAGAACCAGGTAGATGTGAAGGCTGCGGTAGAGATCATGTCGGCAGCCTATGATGCGGGTGTGAATTTTTTCGATAATGCCGAAGTGTACGCCAGCGGCAAATCAGAAGAGGTGATGGGTGCGGCGCTAAAGCAATTGAAATGGCGGCGCAGCAGTTATCTGGTCACAACCAAATTCTTCTGGGGTCTGAATGATGGCATCAATGAGCGCAATACGCTCAATCGCAAACGCTTGATCGAAGGCATCAATGGATCGCTCGAACGTTTCAAACTCGATTATGTGGACGTGATCTATTGTCATCGCCCCGATAGAACCACTCCCATCGAAGAGACCGTGTGGGCAATGCATAACATTATCGAATGGGGCAAAGCCATGTATTGGGGCACCTCTGAATGGAGCGCAGCCGAGATCGTGGAGGCGATTGCCATTGCGGAGAAACATCATTTACATAAACCTGTCACGGAACAACCCCAATATAACTTGTTTGAGCGCGGGCGTATGTCGGGTGAGTATGTGCGCTTCTATCAAGATTATGGCTACGGCTCTACCATTTGGAGTCCACTGGCTTCGGGTTTGTTGACCGGCAAATACAACAACGGCATTCCCAAGAACAGCCGCGGCGCACTCAAAGGCTATGAGTGGTTACACGATAGTCTCAAGAACAAAGAAAAACTTGCCAAAGTGGCTGCACTCGGCAAGATCGCCGAGGAACTCGATTGCACCACCGCGCAACTGGCACTCGCGTGGTGTCTCAAGAATCCAAACGTGAGCACCGTGATCACCGGCGCAACCAGCGTCAAGCAATTGAAAGAAAACATGAAAGCTGCCGAAGTTGCCCCCAAGATCACACCCGAAGTTTTGGAGAGGATCGATAAAGCATTTGGCGTAAAGCAGGAAGTAGACGAGGATTAGCTAGCCAGTCCCAGGTTCTGAAAGAACCTGGGACTTTTTTCAAACAGGACAAATTATGGAAAATTATGTGACATTCATCGAGGGGCTTTATCAGAGGCTACAAGTACAATTAAAGTATAGTCATATCGTATGACGAATTTCTGCTTTTAATCCATAAAATCAGCTCACATCGGAGGATAAGACGGAGCCGTAATGGAAATACCGTTTATAGTCCTTGTATATTTTGCCTACGGACTGGCTTTCTTCAGCATGGGGTTGCTTGTTGCGCTGGAAGGTGGCCGCTCCTCAGATATTCGTTTACGCAAGGCATTACGTCCCCTGGCAGGCTTTGGGATCATCCATGCCATCCACGAGTGGATCGAAATGTTCGCGCAAATGGGGCACTTTCAAAACGACGCCTTTTACGCTGCGATCAGCCTTGCCATTCTGGCATTTTCATTTATCTCACTTGCCGCATTTGGAAGTTTCCTGCTTGCCTATACCGAAGTCTCTCGACGCCTGATCCTGCTCATCCCCATCACGCTCGAAGCCATTTGGGTTTTTGGTCTTTATAATTTTCGTGACAACTACACTGGCGACATGCTCTGGGCGATCGCAGATACATGGACGCGCTACACCCTAGCCATGCCTGCCGCGCTTCTAACTGCCATCGGGCTGGTTGCTCAACAACGAGCTTTTCGCCGCTCGGGCCTGATCCGCTTTGGGCGCGATGCCTTATGGGCAGCCGTGGCATTTGGCTGGTATGGGGTCTTCGGGCAGGCGTTTTCGCAAAACACCCCCATCTTCCCCTCCAGGCTGATCAATCAGGAAGTATTCCTGAATATCTTTGGCTTTCCCATTCAACTCTTCCGCGCAGTAACAGCCGTTGCGGCAGCGATTTTTGTCATTCGGTTTTTACGTGCTTTTCAAGTTGAAACTGAAGCCAAGCTCGCAGAATTACAACACCTTCAACTCAAAGAATCACAACAACGCGAGATCATGCGCGGAGAACTCTTCCGCCGCGTGGTCGCTGCCCAAGAGTCGGAACGTCAGCGTATTGCCCGCGACCTGCACGATGAAACCGGTCAATCGCTAACTGCCATCGGCATGGGCTTGCGTGGGCTGTCTGGCAAGATCGGCAGCCGCAACAAGGATGCGCTCGTCACTCTGCACAAACTGGAAACGCTCACTGCCGATTCGCTCAAAGAATTACAGCGCCTCATGACCGACCTGCGCCCCTCCCATCTGGATGACCTGGGGCTTTCCGCCGCATTACGCTGGTATGCAGGCAGAATATCGGAACATACCTCCATCAGCGTTCGGGTGGATATTCACGGGGAAGAACGCGATCTGGATGACGCCCTGAAGATCACCATCTTTCGCATCATTCAAGAATCATTGAACAACATCATCAAACACGCCAAGGCAAGTAACGTGAACATTCATGTCACCTACGATGACAAGAACGTCCGCATCAATGTTTGGGATAACGGGCTGGGTTTCGACCTGGATGAAGCCAAACAAAGGCGTTCATCCCGCCCATCACTTGGGCTGGCAGGCATGGAGGAACGCGCCGCCCTCCTGAACGGCACTGTCTCCATTCAATCACGCCCTGGCTACGGCACAGAAGTGGAAGCGGTAATTCCGTATCATCATAATAATTCTGGAGTGCAGGAGCTAAGTACCCCAACGGGGTATGCTACTGCAAATACAAACGGCAAGCTGTTTGAGTCCAGAGGAGAAAACGAACAATGACCACACGCTTACTATTGGTGGACGACCATGCTGTTGTCCGCTCAGGGTTGAGAATGTTATTGGAGAACGAACGCGAGATCGAAATCGTGGGCGAAGCCGGGAATGCCGCAGAAGCGATTGAGGCTGCCACACGCCTAAAGCCCAACCTGATCCTCATGGATATCGGTTTACCCGATCTTTCTGGCATCGATGCGACACGTGAGATCAAAAAACGCATCCCTGAAGTTTCGATTGTTGCCCTAACCATCCATGAAGATGAGGAGTATTTCTTCAAAATGCTTGAAGCCGGAGCCTCGGGCTATGTACCGAAACGCGCCGCGCCCGAGGAATTGCTCACCGCCATCCGCGCCGCCGCAAAAGGCGAGGTGTATCTATATCCATCGCTGGCAAAATTACTGGTGCGTGATTACATCAGCGGCGG